>JARCMB010000167.1 GCA_030248825.1 Pseudanabaenaceae cyanobacterium MP8IB2.15
ATTCAGGTTTCTGGCATCAGTAATTCTTGAGCAAGAAAATTGCAGTAAAGCAGTTTAAATTGCGAAGAGCGTTAGAATGTGGTTTGCATCCTAAGTATTAATCTATGTCATCCGATCAACCTAGTTCCCCTGAATCTTCGACCAAGCCGCGTAGTTGGCTGCGAGTTCAGCTTGAAGAAAATCTCCAAACCGTGATTGTGGCGATCCTGCTGGCTGTGGGAGTACGTTGGTTGGTGGCGGAACCGAGATATATCCCTTCTAGCTCGATGGAACCAACTTTGCAGATCGACGATCGACTGATTATCGAAAAGCTTTCCTATCGGGTGCGAAAGCCCGAACGCGGCGAGATCATTGTATTTAACCCACCGAATAATCCTGTTGTGCCTGACAGCAGCAAAGTTTACATTAAGCGGGTGATCGGCTTACCTGGCGATCGAATCAGCATTCATGACGGCAAAGTATTTGTCAACCAAACAGCACTGATAGAACCATATATCAAAGAAAAACCCGACTATACGCTTCCAGGCGACAACACGACCTGCTCTGGTTGCTTTACGCCTAGCCAAATTGTGGAAGTGGATGGCACTCCTAGTTTCACCGTACCACCAGGGCGATATTGGGTGATGGGCGATAATCGAAATAATAGTCTTGACTCTCATGCTTGGGGATTTTTGCCCGAAGAAAATATTGTCGGCAGAGCTTATTTCCGTTACTGGCCAATAGATCGAAGAGTTGGCGAGTTGACCACGCCTAAATTTGGTAAGTAACGTCAGTTCGGGTTAAGACCATTCAGACAGTCATGCTGATTAATGTTTGCTTGAGCATTACGATGGAATTGTTTGGGTTTAATCCGACGCAAAGCCGATCCAGTGAAAGTTTTATCCCATTCAGGCTCAGAGATATTAGCTAGCTCGTTTAGATCGGGGGCAATATTTTGAGGGTAGGGTTGGAAATCATCGATATCGGTTGGCTGAGCAAAGCGTTGATTCCAAGGACAGACATCCTGACAAATATCACAGCCTGCCACCCAATTATTCATGTTTTGGGCAATTTCGGGTGGGAGCTTCTCGGCTCTATTCTCGATCGTGTGATAAGCCAGACAAAGATTGGCATCCACCATAAATGGCTGGGCGATCGCATTAGTCGGGCAAGCATCAATGCACCGCGTACAAGTCCCACAATACTCAGGATGTGGTGAGTCTGGTTCGAGTTCTAGATTTGTCAACACTTCGCCAAGAAACACCCATGAACCATAGTCGCGGGTAATCAGATTGCTATGCTTACCGATCCAGCCAATCCCTGCCGTTTCTGCCCAAGCCTTCTCCGAAATCGGGCCAGTATCGACATAAAAGCGAGTTTGAATTGGGAAATCTGGTTGGGATTGTTCTTCTAGCCAACGACTTAGAGCTTTTAACTTTTTGCCCAACACGCGGTGATAATCTCGTCCCCAGCCATAGCGGGAAATTTTGGCGCGATCGAGATCTTGGCTGTGTGGCTGTGGCGTGTAGTAGTTCAATGCCACGCAAATCAATGACTTTACTCCAGGCATCACCTCTGAAATATTCTGCCGTTTTGGATTCTCCATCCATGCCAGATCGGCGTGATATCCCAACTCTAACCAAGCTTGCAGTCTTTTTGTTGCCAAGCTTGTAGTTGAATCGATCGACTCCAATGCCACGATGCCAACCCGACTAAATCCTAATTCCAGTGATTTTTGTTTGACATCATTCGATCGAATATTCACTTATTGCTGAGGAGATAGATTAATATTTGACCCTGATTTTATCGCAACCTTCGTTCCTCGATCTGAAACTGCCACACATAATGTTAGAATCTGAAGTCCTGACAAAAATTAGTCTCTCAGTAACACCCATTTTGTAGCTTTATGACCAAACGCACTCTCGGCGGAACTTCTCGCAAAAAAAGACGCACCTCTGGCTTTCGTAAGCGGATGCAGTCACCCACAGGACGACGTGTGATCAAAGCTCGTCGCAGTAAAGGCAGATTACGCCTAACGACTGTTTAATCAGGGTGTGATTTAGTTTAGTCTTAGTCCAAGATTTTAATGTTATCTATAGCTTGAGTCTAGCGTGCTGCCTGCTCTCAACCGTTTAAAGCGAAGACAAGACTTTGCCAAAGTCTATGCTGGGGGCGACCGCCACACTGGTAAATACCTACGTATCCGCGTCTACAAGGTGGATAAAAACGTAGGCGATATTAACTTAGCTGGGTTAGTCGGCGAGTCAGCTAGTAAAATCGGCATAGTAATTAGCAAAAAAGTTAGCAAAAAAGCTACTGTTCGTAACCGAATCAAGCGACAATTGCGAGCCATTTTTCGGCAATTTCTGTCAAAATTGAAACAAGGCTTGCAAATCGTCGTAGTTGTAAAAGCGGAAACTTCTCAGGCTTTATTACTCAAAAATCTAAACTATAAAGAGCTTGAACAGGATTTGACCAAACTACTGACAGCAGCACAGGTATTTCATGGTGATTAATTATGGCAATTGAAGAAGAAGTCTTTTACGAAGGCGGTCCTCATGTTGGTGACCTAATCATCGCTTTGTGCTTGAGCGTATTTGTGATCACCCTGCCAATTACAATTCCTTCGATCGTCAGAGCAATCTGGGTGCGCTACCGCATTACCAGTCGTAGAGTGACAATTACAGGTGGTTGGTTTGGTCGCGATCGAATCGATATCGTTTATGCTGAAATTGTTAAAGTAGTAACAATACCTAGAGGTTTAGGCAGTTGGGGTGATATGGTATTTACGCTCAAAGACGGCGCACGTCTAGAAATGCGGTGCGTGCCTAATTACCGTGATGTCTATGACTTTATCGAGGCAAAGCTTTCGTTGAGAGCGCAAGAAGTCAGTGGCGACTTGGGCAGTCAAGCTTAAAGCGGCTAATCGACAAACTTTCTCTAGTCAATACTTTGGCTCTACAATTAACGACATACAACTACATTAGGGTTATTCGATGGATTTTGGTATAGGTTTCTTATCAAATAACGTCATGGTGCCGATCCTAGACTTTTTCTACGGCATTGTGCCGAGCTATGGATTGGCGATCGTGGCGCTTACCTTGGTAGTACGCCTGGGATTATTTCCTGTAAGTGCAAATCAGATTCGCAGTATGCGACGGATGAAGATCGCCAATCCGATCATGCAGCAGAGGATCAAAGAAGTACAGGCGAAATATAAAGATGATCCCGCCAAACAGCAAGAAGAATCAGCCAAGGTCAACGCCGCCAACTTCAAAGAATTTGGCAACCCTCTTTCTGGATGTTTACCCGCACTGTTGCAACTTCCGATTCTGTTTGCCCTATTTGCAACTTTACGGGGATCGCCTTTCTCTGACATTAACTACGCGATTAACTTTCAGGTTTTAGCTGCCGATCAACAAGCTCAGGTTCAGCCTCAAGCTTTTGTCACGCCGCCTCAAAATATCTATTTTGCCGATCGAGTGCATTTTCCCGTCCAAGCCGTTATTCCTAGTGGCACTAATCTAGTTGTTGGTGAAAAGGTTAAAATCGACCTGCAAACAGTTCAAGGTGAAGAATTTACCGCACTCAATGGCAAGTTTGAAGGAGTCGATCTCACACCCAAGTGGTCAGTAACTAAGGGTGCAGGACAGATCGAAGTAGCTACCGACGGCACGGTCACTGCGCTTCAGCCAGGCGATGTCACAATACAAGCATCAGTTCCAGGACTAGCCACAAATAAAGGATTCCTATTTATTAAAGCTTTGGGTAAAGTCGGTGCAACTAACGTCGATGGCAGCATCAACTGGGATATCTTGATCATGATTATCGGGTTCGGCTTGAGCTTGTATGTAAATCAGGCTATTTCTGGTGGTCAGAGTAGTCCTAATCAAGAAAATTCACAGCAAGATACGATGAACAAGGTAACGCCGATTATCTTTTCTGGCATGTTCTTGTTTTTCCCTCTGCCTGCGGGAGTGCTGATGTATATGTTGATTGCCAACGTATTTCAAACCGCCCAGTCATTCCTCGTGTCCCGCGAACCGTTACCAGAAAACCTGCAAAAGCTGGCTGATGAGATGGAAAAGAATGCACCTAAACCAGAATTGGCAACTGAAACTGGAGCTTCTAAACCAGCGAAATCCGAAAAGAAAGCTGAACCGATGAAAAGGGCAGAACCACCCAGTGATGATGCCAGAACCAACTTACCATTTGAGCCAGGTAAGAATACTGGCAAGAAGAAAAAGAGTTAGATATGCAGCAGATTGACCATGAATCGATCGACGTGACAGCTACCAAGTGGCTCATCCATCTCCTTGAACTGATGGGTTATGTTACTTCTGTGACCGCAGAATTTGTGACGGAGCTAAATACCAGCAATCCAGCCGAATCGGGAATTAATTGCTGGCTGACGATCGACTCCACTGGTCTGCTCTCAACTCAAATCGAGGCATTAATTGGTGAAAATGGCGTAAATCTGGATGCAATCCAGCAACTTGCCAACATTGCGCTCAATGCTCATTTACCCATTGCCGATACCCATTGTTTCTTTACGGTTGAGCTAGACGGCTATCGCGCTAAACGTCAGGCAGAGTTGCGTCAGATTGCCGAAAATGCGGCGAATCAGGTGCGACTAACCCAAAGCCAGTTTGAGATCGAAGCATTGACTGCGGCTGAACGTCGGCTTGTGCATATGTTCTTAAAAGAGCATCCTGACCTAGAGACCTTTAGCCAAGGTAAAGAGCCAAATCGCCATCTGATCGTGAGATTGGTCTCTGAATTGGATAATGAGGAATTGGGAGATCGGCAATCAGCCATAGTCGGTGAATAATTAATTTATCTATAGGGTAGATGGACAAGCTTACATTCCGCAAATAGCCAAAGCGGTTGATTCGACTGAGAGAATCGAGTTCAAGGAATTTATCGATGGACTAGAAACACTTACCCCAGTCGAGGGCGTATTGCAGGTTCGGCATCAAGGTTCGTTTCTAGAAGTGAAAGCCAAAGCCGCAACAATCGTGACATTGACCTGCGATCGAACCTTAGTAAAGTTTAATCATCGTCTGTCGATCGACACGTCAGAGTCAATTTGGCTAGCAGAGCCAACTCCAGCCGTTAAATCCATCAAGGAAATCGAAGTTGGTTTCGATCAGCTAGTAGAGACGCTTTCGCCCAAGGGGCATTTCGATCCAGCCGCTTGGCTCTATGAGCAATTGTGTTTAGCTCTGCCACATCGCAAGATTGCGCCCGATGCCCCTGAATTATCTGAGGTTTTAGGAGTTGAACAAGCCGAATCTCAACCTGATACTCGCTGGGCAGCGTTAAAAAATTTGCTGGTGATCCCCGATCCTCACGAGTGACATCTTCTCAGATATCGATCTCTATTCGGTCTATATTATCTAGCTCAAGGCAAATTCTGTATACTTTCTAGCATAGGGAGCATGGTAAGTATTATCGGGAATAGCTAAAAATAATTTTCGTTCTGGATGCGATACTTTTAATGCTACTCGATAATTAAGAAATTGTCCGATCGCTAGATGGAAGTCTGTGAGGGATGAGTTTCCCACAAAGCTCTTGATTTCTACAGCAATTTTCTCGTTGTTGCGTTCGGCAGCAATTAATCTTTCTGCACCAAGATCGATAAAAACATCGACACCTCCTACTTTGAAGTGAAATGGATCGTCAGTAATTTGCCAGCCATCTTTAATGAGGGCATTTTTAACTACATCATGAAATAAATCTCTTGCCATTTTTTGATTTTAGCTTTTATCTTGATTTTACGCGATCGCATTTTCACCCATTTGCATACTCACTCTGTCAAACTTTTACTTTTTCTTTAACAGATTGGCTAATCATGTATTCGATCGGCTGTGGGTTGTCGATGCGTTTAGAGGCTTGCAAAATCTCGATCCTGACTACATTACCGCCTGAGTCAAAGTCGAGGATGAGACCTGTAGTTTCTTCGTCGCTTTCTTCGATTTCAGTATCTTTGAGTGTAATCAAAAGAACGTCAACTTCGGGATCGTATTTAACTTTCATGAAACGCCTGCCATTTTTCCCATCTCAATACTTACGCTGTCAAATCGCTCATCGCTAGGATGATATGACAAAATTTCCATGCCAATTGGTTCATCGTTATCGGCATCTTTGATTAAAATTATGCCGTTACCTAGTTCGGTGCAGATTTGATTTTTGCGTGGAGCTTGCCAGAATACTGTGAGCAGTTCCATCTCTGGTTCGTAGTAGATTTTACTTGTGCCATAGTAGTTCTCCTTTTCATTTAATCAGTCCTGTACGAACATCGCGATAGGCGTTGAGGGCGTTGAGTTTGACTGGATTGGCGACGATGGGGAATGTACTCAAGATATGGGCAAATTCGATTTCGGTGAGTCCGTAAATATGGGCAATGATGCCGTCTAGTTCGGCTCGGAGTTTGGCGCGATGAATTTCGTCGATCGCTCCATATTTGCTCTTTTCATCGTCTGGATATTTTTGGGCGGGAGAGAGTGGTTTTAATCCTATTTCTTGAGCGAGGTCGTCAAATTCTGGGGTGGTGCAAATTAATCTTGCGGCGCGTTCTACGATTTGGGTAAACCATTTGTCGCTTTGTTGGAGTCGGGGGACTGGGAGTTGATGAATAAAGAACTGACTCACATTTGCTGACACCTTACTTCGCAACGCAAAGTCTAATACAAAAGAATTCATCAAGCTTACTAAATAAAGAGAATTATCAATAGGAAGGATATTCTTAACATTGACAAACACGGAATGAACTACAACAGTATTTCTAGGCAAAATAGTTGTAATTAGAGTTCTAATGTCGGTATTTCTAGCAATTCTCCGAATAGCAAAACGGTAGTGTTTCCAATCAGCACGTTCATAGAAATGAGTTTTTTGTAATTCATGTAAACTCATCCACCATTGAGGTTTATCAAGGTTAGAATTAAATTGCTCAAACATTTTGCCTTCATAGACGATCAGCCCATCACGTATTCCGTTAAATTTTGGATGATCATCTGTTGACATAAATTCTCTCGAAAATTGTAAAGGCTCTCCTTTTATCCATTGACCAAGCAAAGGAAATTGCAGCATCTTTTTGGCGATTTGCACATCGATCGCCCCTTTAAACTCCATGATTGACAATGAATCTGGCGATAACTTACGAATCAATGGCACATCTAGGCGAATATCGTCAGGTGATGGGAAATTAGCAAGTTCAGCGACATCGTGACGCATGAAACGAGTGGCAAAAGACTTGGTTTGACTACCTTTCTCAAAAGAGAGAATCACAAACTTAAAGCGACTATCCACACCTTCAAAAATTTCTTTACGATTCTCAAAACAGAATAAACCCGTAATTTCTGTCTCACTAAAAAGCATCTCTCGCAGTTGCTTAGTCCCTAGATCCGTATAAATGCCGCTAGGAATTACAATTCCACATTCACCACCCTTTCGCATCAAATTATAACAACGTTCCACAAACAGCTTATACAGATTAATATCCGTCCCAGCCTTTTTGCCATTCACCACCGAAATTTGATTTTTATAATCCTCAGCCGAACGATAATAAGCACTCACATAAGGGAACTTGCTCTGATATTCACACCAAGCCGCCGCAATCTCTGGACTTTCTAAAAGCTTCTTCTGTTCCTTCTCAAAAGCCTTAATATCCATCTTGTTTTTAGTCACCAGATCGCTATACAGTGCAAAAAACTCTTTAGCCTGTGGCTTAAAGATCTCCCAAGGCGGATTGGTAATAATCGCATCAAACCCGCCTCGTGCAAACACCGCATCAAAATGATAACCCCAATGAAAAGGCTCCAACGCCTCAATATCCGCAATATTCAGCACCCGTTTTTTCGACTTACCCGTCAGCAAAACCTCCTCATACTTAATCGACAGATTATCGCTAAACTCCTTTAACAACAACTCATTCAGCTTCGCTTGCGAGTCCCGATTGAGCTTATCGATATGATTCCGTAACTCCAAAATACTTTGCTCCTGCGATCGCACATCAGGACTCCTTTGAGCATCCGATTGAAAAGCGTGTTTCTTGTACAGCGCAATACTTTTGTTCTTATCCTCCAAGATTTGCTCATACTCAGAAGCATCCAATCCCTGCAACAGATTCCCCTGTAACACCGTCCGCCCTAATAAATCACCCTGAGTCGGATCGTGAGAGAAACCCTCACCCCCAGCCCCTTTCCCAGAACGGGAGAGGGGAGCAGGAGTAAGGCGATCGAAGCCTTTCGCATCAACCCGAATCAACCCGATCAGCGAATTTCCTGCCATGATATTAAAATCAATATTGGGCAAAGGTTCCAACTCATCGACCTTTTTCGCCGAAGCTACCAAAGCTAGAAATAGCCGTAACTTAGCGATTTCCGTCGCCTCCTGCATGATATCCACACCATAGAGATTGTCCGTAATAATCCGCTTTTTGATGTAGTAATCCAAAGAAGGATGCTCATCTGCTTCGGCTAACCATTGAGCGATTTTAGGATGATCTGTAAAAAGCTTGGCTTGGCTGACAACCGTTGCATAAATACCGATCAAAGTCTTCATCGCCGCCACCAAAAACGCCCCCGAACCACAGGCAGGATCGAGCAAAGTTAGTTCAGGTAAGATTTTGTTGAGTAGGCGATCGCAAAGATTGGCATCAAGCCTCAATAACAACTCGTTGAGATTATCAGCATCCTGAATTGCAACCTTTTCCAAAATCAACTTGTTAATCGTTCGATCGCACAAATATTCCGTAATCTCAGGACGAGTATAGTAAGCCCCAAATTCTTTTTGATTAATATATTTCTCGAAAATATAACCCAACACATCGGGATTGATTTCATCATCCTTACCCGCAGGCGTATCATCGAGATTCCATGAATAGCGCGAAAACAAGTCTAGAACCTGCTCAAAGGCTCGATCGCTAATCTGAATATCCGTATATTTCGCCTCTAATGTATGAGACAGAAACAAACCACCATTCAAATAACGAATTTTACCAATTCGCTTTTTTAAAGCATCATCTCGATCGACTTCAGGCTTGCCAAAACCCTCAAAAAATAATGGTTGCAAAAACTCACGATAAAAACAATCAGTTCCCTCTTGTTTAATAGCTTTCAGCTTATTTTGCAAATAAAGTTCATCACCATTATCTAAAAAGTATTTGCGCTGCAAGAAATAGGTAAACATCAAGCGATTCAGCAATACCGACGCATACCAACGTCGATCGCTGTCATTACCAATCCCTAAAATCTGTTCTAAAAAATCCCCATGTAAGGACTGAAACTCAGTGAAAAATTTCTTGGTAACTCGATCGATATCAAAACTATCCTTCAGCCGCCGCGCCGCGCTGATAATCGAAACATTGCCTGTATCCCAATCTTTCAGATCGACAACCAACGCCCCCAACTTGCTTAGAAATAAGTCCCCAGATTGTCCACGCACATACAAATGATCGTGGCGATATTGCTTATTCCCATCACGCTTCACCCAATACCAAAGACTTTGCGTGCGTCGATCGTCCACGAAAATTAGTAGGTTTTCCAAATATAGCTTGCAGATTTCCTTGTGAATTGCTATCCGCAGCCTTGCTTCGGGAATTTCTCCACTACTTGCCTTAATTTCGAGGATCATCACACCTGCAAGTTCGGCAACACCTGTTCGATCGAACGTCTTACCCTCAATTTCAAACGATACGGGTTTATTCGGCGGGTTTGACCAGCCTAACTCTTCCACAAACAAACTGCGAAAGTCGAAATCCTGTAAATATTGGCGCGATCGATAAAGATTAATAGCCATGACATTACAACCTGAAAATTCCTAAAGAACAAATGATTTGTGGTTCACGAAAACGTTCATCGTCAGAAATAATGCACAGTCGATCGTCCATGCGTAGAGCTAAAACTAAGTTTGCTAGCTGCTCATCATCGATGCCATCTTTAAACCGACGATTGAGCGTATCGATCGCCGATTGTCTCAGGGGATAGCGATAAATCTCATCAACTGTTTTGGGCAGATCGGGCGTTACAAATAAAGGGTTTCTTATTTGTTCGTGGTCTACATAGCGTTTTAATCGCTCATAGGCTCGAAATCTCGCACTTTTAGAACTGCCTAGAGAACCACCTGTATCTTTTTCTTCCTTGACTAGCATTCTTGTCCCATCAGCAACTAAGTCGTGGTGCTTTTCATCGCGTGGTATGGCAGGAGTATCGGGTTCGCAAGCAGCTAATCTCAAAATAGCCAACTGAGACTGGGTAACGCTCTTACCATGTCGATCGATATAGGCTAAGGCATCATTACCCTCAGCCGTGCGGACATAGATCATTACCCCTTCAGGTTTGGTTGGTTCGGGACTATGCGATCGCGTTGAGTACGAGACATTAGGCAATGACTCAATAATTTTCTTGAGCTTGGGATTTTTATCGGTGGCATTTTTCCAGATTTGGAAAGCCTCGGAAGTCAGATCGACCTCGTTATCATCATCGCTCTCGTCATAGATACCAGACTTCTCGTTATACAAATCTCTAACGACTCGCGCCTCATCATCTTCAACTAATTTCGCGGGATTCC
>JARCMB010000168.1 GCA_030248825.1 Pseudanabaenaceae cyanobacterium MP8IB2.15
CCGACAATACTGACCTTAGCGATCGAACCATCACTAACCACACTACCGCAACCCAATTTGGCGGCGGCTTGCTTCAGCACTTGTTCGGCAGTTTGCAGATCGGAGATCGGCACGGTGAAGGCAATATCGTTGACCCCACACTCTGACTGCGACTGAATGATCATGTCAACTGTGATGTTTTGGTCGGCTAAATACTCAAATAATCTCGCAGCTACGCCTGGTCGATCGGGGACTTCACGGATTGCCAGTTTTGCCTGATTCAGATCCAAAGCAACCCCACAGACGGGTTGAAGTCGCGATTGGGGATTTTGAGTAGGGGGAATTTCCCAAACAGGCACATTAAAAGTTTGGCAGAGTGTAGCAACCGCCACTTCAAGATCGGACTCGGCAATTACGCAACTAAGTTTAATCTCTGAAGTCGAGATCATTTGAATATTGATCCCAGCTTTACCCAGAGCCAAGAAAGCCTGTGCTGCCACACCAGGTCTACCGACGATCCCAGCCCCAATAATGCTGATTTTCGCAACTTGCAGATCGGAGATCACCTTACTTGCACCTAAGCCCAAATTACTCACAACCGTCTTGGCTTGATCCAATTCCGATCGAGGCACAGTGAAGGCAATATCGTTGACATCCCCAACTTGAATTGACTGAATAATCAGATCGACATTCACACCTGCTTGGGCAAGTTGCTCGAACACGGTTGCGGCAATGCCTGGGCGATCTGGCACTTCTAATAAGGCGATCTTGGCTTGGTTTCGATCGATCGACACCGCATCGACAAAAGAACTGACTTCCATTTTCGTGGGATCGCCCTTAGCAGAAGCAGTTGAAGCTAAAACTAAAGTACCAGGATCTTCAATCCAACTCGATCGAACTGCTAATCTCACACCAAAATTTCGGGCAATTTCGACTGCGCGTGGATGCAAAACTTTCGCGCCTAGACTTGCCAATTCCAACATCTCATCACAGGTGACGGCAGCTAATAATCTAGCATCAGGGACAAGGCGGGGATCGGTAGTGTAAATGCCTTTCACATCAGTATAGATCTCGCAAAGATCGGCATTTAGAGCTGCGGCGATCGCGACTGCCGAAGTATCTGAGCCGCCGCGCCCAAGTGTAGTGATCTCGGTTGTCACCTGTGAGTAATCTAGTGATGCCGCCACACCCTGAAATCCTGCTACAATCACGACCTGACCTTGACTGAGGTGTGCCTGAATTCGCTCAGGTTCAATGTAAAGGATACGGGCGCGGGTATGATACGGCTCTGTGACAATACGAACCTGTGCTCCTGTAAGAGCGATCGCGGGTTGCCCTGCCGCCTGCAAAGCCATACTCAACAACGCAATGCTCACCTGCTCACCTGTTGACAGCAGTAGATCCAATTCTCTTTCGTTAGGTCGATCTGCCACAGACTTTGCTAGTGCCAGCAAACCATCTGTGGTCTTGCCCATGGCTGACACCACAACCACAACCTGATGACCCGCATCGACTGTAAGCTTGATTCGATCGCTTACGGCTTTGATTCGATCTCGATCGGCAACCGACGACCCACCATATTTTTGAACAATTAACGCCATTACTCGTGCTCTAAATTGCTTTTACAGGTGTTTGTCAGATTAGCTTAAAATCGCGATCGCCAAGCAAAAAATCCGATTAACAGACTGAAAATTTGATAAAATTTGTTAATGTAGTTACTAATTGCCGCCAGTGATATTATTGCGGGGGCGCGAACACTAAAGGAACTTATATGAGTATGGGGGATGTTTCTCCAATCGTTCTGGTCATATTAGACGGCTGGGGATATCGGGAGGAGAAAGATGGCAATGCAATCGCGGCAGCCACAACTCCTGTGATGGATAGTCTATGGGCAGCTTATCCTCGAACTTTAATCGAAGCTTCTGGCAAAGACGTTGGTTTGCCCAAGGGTCAAATGGGTAACTCAGAAGTCGGGCATTTAAATATTGGTGCGGGTAGAATCGTCCCGCAAGAACTGGTGCGAATCTCAGATGCCCTAGAAGATCGCAGCCTTATGACTAATGAGGCTTTGCTCAAAACATTTGCGGCAGTGAGAGAGGCTGGCAGCAAGTTGCATCTGATTGGATTATGTTCTGATGGTGGCGTGCATTCTCATATCGATCATCTGATTGGATTGCTAGAGATGGCAAAAGCTGAATCGATGCATGATGTTTGCCTCCATGTAATTACCGATGGGCGGGATACCTTACCCAATTCTGGCGTGAGCTATGTGCATAAGTTGCAACAGCAGATCGATCGAATCGGGGTGGGGCGGATCGTGACGGTCAGTGGTCGCTATTATGTGATGGATCGCGACAGACGCTGGGATCGTGTGCAGAAAGCCTATGAAGTCTTGACCAGTAATGATCTAATTGATGATCGATCGGCAATCGATCTGCTCGAAACTGCTTACACGCAAGAAGTTACAGACGAGTTCATTCCGCCGACTCGGATCGCCGCAGGCGCGATCGAATCAGGTGATGGCATTATTTGTTTTAACTTTCGCCCCGATCGATCGCGCGAGATTGCTCAGGCATTTATGTCGCCCAGCTTTAATGGTTTCGATCGATCGCAAATCACACCACTGCACTACACCACTTTCACCCAATACGATTCCAGCTTGCCTTTGGCAGTGGCTTTTCTGCCCCAAAATCTCGATAATATGCTGGGTAAAGTGATCGCCGATCATGGACTAAAACAACTTCGCGCTGCCGAAACTGAGAAATATGCCCATGTCACCTATTTCTTTGACGGTGGGCAAGAAGAACCAAGTACAGGTGATGAGCGCATTCTGGTCAATAGCCCGATGGTTTCAACCTACGACCAAGCTCCTGCAATGTCTGCTCAGGAATTGACGAAGGTGGCAATCGCCGCGATCGACAAACACATTTACTCGCTGATCGTGATCAACTACGCTAATCCTGACATGGTAGGTCATACAGGTAACTTCGACGCAGCAATCAAAGCAATTTCTTTTGTTGATAAGTGTTTGGGCGAATTAATTTCCAGCGTCAATACTGCTGGTGGCGTAGCGATCGTTACCGCCGATCATGGTAATGCTGAACAGATGTGGGATGAACATCATAATCCTTGGACTGCTCACACCACCAACCCCGTGCCCTTGATCATCGTCGAAGGCGAAGTCTTAAAAATCCCTGGACATGGTGGCGAAGTAAGACTGCGTGAACATGGTCGCCTTGCTGATATTGCCCCAACAATTCTCGATATTCTCCAGATCCCCAAGCCCGCCGAAATGACGGGTGAATCACTGCTCGAAGCCAGCGATTATCAAGTCAGCAAGCAGCGATCCCCAATGAAATTAAGGGTTTAACAAACCATCCCACTTCACCAAATCAGTTAAAGTAGTTTTGTCCTTGGTTTGATATATCTATGAGTTTACTGATCTCCGATCGCGTTCTTGAAGAAATCAACATGACCGATAGTGAGTTATGGCTAGAACTCGTGATCCTGCTATTTCAACAGAAGCGGATTAGCATTGGCAGAGCTAGCCGACTTGTAAACATGCATCTGCTCCAATTTCAGCACGAATTGGCAATTCGCAAAATTCCTGTTCACTATGATGTCACAGGTTTTGAAGCTGACCTTCAGGCTTTACGGGAAGCAGGCAGACTGTGATTGTCGTTAGTGATACTTCACCTATTACTAATCTAGCGGCTATTGGGTATCTAGATCTATTGCGAGAGCTATACGGCACGATTGTAATCCCACAAGCTGTTTACCAAGAAATGACTCGTGGTGGAATTTCGATTCCAGGGGCATTAGAAGTACAAACACTTAATTGGATCGAAACACAGCAAGTTACCAACCAGTCTCTTGTCTCATTGCTGCAAATTCAGTCCAAACTAGATCCAGGGGAGTCAGAAGCAATCGCTCTGGCAGTCGAGTTACAGGCTGATTGGCTATTAATCGATGAGGAACTAGGGCGAACAGCATCCAAAGATTATGGACTCAGACTTGCAGGAGTGTTGGGTATTTTGATTGAAGCCAAGACTCAGGGACTTATTGCACAAGTTAAACCGATTCTTGATGACTTGATTGTAAAAGCTGAGTTTTGGGTATCCCAGTCACTATATCTACGTGTGCTGCAAGTAGCAGAAGAAAAGGCTTGAATTAATGCGGAACGGGGGACTTGAACCCCCAAGCCTTGCGGCACATGTACCTGAAACATGCGCGTCTACCAATTCCGCCAGATCCGCATTTTTTGATTCGCAACGACTAAAATCGCTGCGGTTATCAATAGTACAGTATTTGTCTAACTATTCGATCGACACGCCAGATTATTTTGAGCTAGTCAAACAGCGATCGCTTTTTTTTAGAAAGTTTCGGCGATGAATCTGCGATAATATCGAATAATCTACACTATTACACTAGGATTACCGTTATATGACATTACGTTTAGGCGATGTTGTCCCTGACTTCTCGCAAGCATCGACACAAGGCACAATTAACTTCCACGAATGGATTGGCGATCATTGGGCAATCTTATTTTCTCACCCCAAAGACTTTACGCCCGTCTGCACAACTGAATTGGGTGTAGTAGCTAAACTAAAGCCCGAATTTGATAAGCGCAATGTCAAGGCGATCGCACTTAGCGTCGATGATGTTGACTCACACAATGGCTGGGCTGGTGATATTGAAGAAACTCAAGGTACGGCGCTCAACTATCCGATCCTAGCGGATAACGATAAAAAGGTGGCTGAGCTGTATGACATGATTCACCCCAACTCTGCTACTGGCAACACTCTAACTGTACGCTCCGTATTTGTAATTGACAACAATAAAAAACTACGGCTAACTCTCACCTACCCCGCTAGTACTGGGCGCAACTTTGACGAACTCCTACGTGTAATCGACTCACTCCAACTGACCGACAAATATGGTGTTGCGACCCCTGCCAACTGGACAGATGGGGCTGATGTTGTGATTGTGCCTTCAATTTCCAACGAAGAAGCAACACAGAAATTTCCCAAAGGCTTTAAAGTCGTTAAACCATACCTGCGGATGACTCCTCAGCCGAATAAGTAAGTTATTTAACTTAACCAGAAACTCGGTAGTTTTCTCTAACAAGACTACCGAGTTTTCATTTTGATTACCAGCTATCTTCTGCAACGCCATTGCGTTCCCAGATTTCCAGATTAAGCTCTTCAAGATAGATTAATGCGCTCTGGATCTGCGGATTTGAGCCATACAATTCAAGTTAAACCAACCATCTTGTCTGGCATTTTCGCCCAACAAAGCCGATGTAAGATGTGATCCAAATAACCAATAGCTGTGATCTGTGTCAGATATGCCAAGTTTAAATCAGCGGATTCGTGAGTTTTATGATGCTTCTTCTAGCCTTTGGGAGGGAGTTTGGGGTGAACATATGCATCACGGCTATTAC
>JARCMB010000013.1 GCA_030248825.1 Pseudanabaenaceae cyanobacterium MP8IB2.15
AATCATTCTCTGAGCAGCATCAATTCCTGCACGCGCCGCTCGAACGATCGCTGGATCGGGAGCCATGTCAATGCAGTCAGCCCCAGCCAGAGTATATACCAGTGCTAGATTCCGTACAGATGGGATGTGTTGATAACTCGCGCCACAGATCAATTTAAACCACTGATGCGTATAGAGCGATCGAAGTGGCGATGGCGATTTTTCAGACTTAAGCTCGGGATCGGAGTTTAACAATTTGTTCATTGCTTATCTATGCTAATACTCGATCCCTAGATATGCCAAGTTAACAACTAGTTAAATCAAAGTAAATCGGGGCGGCGATCGCGAGTGTTTTGTAACTGTTGCTCTTTCCGCCATCGATCGATCCGAGCATGATTGCCTGAAAGTAATACATCTGGGACTTGCCAACCGCGAAAATCTTGGGGGCGCGTGTATTGTGGATAATCTAATAAGCCATCTTCAAAGCTTTCAAGTTTGAGCGATTCGGTTTTACCAACTGTGCCTGGCAATAATCGCACCACGCCATTGATCAAAGCCAGCGCAGGAATTTCACCACAGGTCAACACAAAGTCGCCTAAAGAAATCTCTCGCGTCACAAGTCGATCGCAAACTCTCTGATCCACGCCTTCGTAGCTGCCACAGATCAAAACAAGTTGATCGAATGTGACTAATTCTTTCAAGATCGATTGTTTGAGCGGCTCTCCTTGCGGGGTGACGAAAATAATTTCACGCTTCGGCAAAACTGGTAAAGATTCCACCGCCGCAAAGATTGGCTCTGGCTTCATCAACATGCCCACACCGCCACCGTATGGTTCATCATCGACGCGATGATGCTTATCGGTGGTAAAGTCGCGCGGATTGGTCAGCACAACTGTGGCAATTTGATTGGCGATCGCCTTACCAAGCAAACTCGTAGTTAGGGGCGAGCTAAAAAAATCTGGAAATAAAGTCACAACGTCTATCCGCATTAGCCTTGGCTTTGGCGAATTTTTTCGAGTTCGGTTCTGAGGTCAGCTAGTTGTTGGGTGAGTTCTTGGAGGTCGGCTTGGACGTTGGAATCGACCACGGTTGTCGCCGTTGTATTTACGGTGTTTACGGACGTGAGATCGGCGGCCTGATCTGATGGACTAGGCGTAGTGGTTTTGATTTGCTGCGCGACAAAGTTATCGACCAAATTGCGGGCTTCAGATTCGGTCACAGCTCCTTTTTCGGCGAGTTCTTCAGTGGCGCTATTCAAATCCCGTCGAATGGCATCAAACCGATCTTGAGCTTTACGAGGGTCTTGAATTACCTCTAGCAGGCTAGCAGTTGCCCCCAGAGTGACGTAAAAACCTTTCTGTAGCAGTTTTGCCAAATCAAAAGAATCCATAAAACCTCAACAGTGTGTAGTTTTGTATTCAATTCTAAACCTTATTTTTGCAATGTATCTTGGTTAGAGACATTCTTAAACAAAGTGAGTCAGGTATGGCGGTAATTGAGTGGCTAAGATTTGCGGTGCCAATCGAGCTGAGAGAAGCATTTATCCAAAAAGATGAAGAAGTTTGGACTACGAGACTACATGATTTCTCGGGATTTATCGGTAAGGAGGTTTGGCTCGATCCCAGTACCTCAGATGTAGTTTTAGTATTTCATTGGTCGAGCTTCGAGGCGTGGCATAGCATCCCAAAAAACGAGATCTTACGGCTCAAAACCCAGATGGGAGATTTAGATCTGCCAGTAATCGAAAGCCGTGCCTACCAGGTACGCAAGTTTTTACACTAGTTTTGCTCAATCAAGTTGTCCCTTTAGTTGAAATGTGAGTGACTTTGCGGGGACAGGGGTTTCTCTGTTCAATCCTTTTGAGCCAGTTGATGATTGATTACTTCACCTTACCAAAGCGTCGATCGCGTTGTTGATAAGCAACTAAGGCATGGTGAAATTCGGTTCGATCGAACTCTGGCCAGAGAATATCGGTGAAATAGATTTCGGTATAAGCAATCTGCCAAAGCAAAAAATTACTCAATCGCATTTCGCCACTGGTGCGGATCAACAGGTCAGGATCGTGAATGCCTGAGGTGTAGAGATGTTGCTCGAATATACTCTCGTCGATATCTTCAGGGTTGAGTTCGCCAGCTCTAACTTTTTCGGCAACATGACGGCAAACCTTGATAATCTCGCGACGGCTACCATAGTTGATCGCAATATTGAATCGCACAGCTTTGTTATTCGCGGTTTCTGCCATCGAGTGTTGGATCTCAGCTTGCAGTGACTGTGGTAGTGCTTCTAGATCGCCCATGAAAGTGATCCGAACTCCCTCCATGCACATTTCATGCAATTCCTTGCGTAGTACCCGCTCAAATAACACCATGAGAAAATCGACTTCTTCGCTCGGTCGTCCCCAATTTTCGGTAGAGAAAGCATAGGCAGTGAGAGATTCGATCCCCCAGTCTTTGCAACAGCGCAGTAGATCTTTAAGTACGTCTACACCTTGACGATGACCAACAATCCGAGGTAATCCTTGTTTTTTTGCCCAGCGACCGTTGCCATCCATAATTACGGCAACGTGTTGGGGTAGATGCTGGCGATCTAGATCGGCGGGCAGAGTGTGCAACAGCTTCACATTCATTTCTTTAATGGCGGTTTTGTCGGTGACTTGATCGATATTTTTCCCATGCGTAGCCACGACCACAGCCAGTTGAATCGGGGAACATTGCCGACCAAGGTGGTGGGTCGATCTCGCCTTAGTCTGATCTCTAGCACTTCGCGCAATCTGGCACTGGTAACGGGGCGATCTAGATTACCATTCTCGGCAATCGCGATCGCGCCTGTTTCCTCCGACACGACAATGCAAAAGCACTGACTCACCCGTTCGGTAATTCCCATTGCGGCTCTGTGTCTCGTCCCAATCTCGCGTGAGGCAGAACGGGCCGAGAGTGGCAAAATCACACCTGCCGCCACAATTCGCTGATCTCGCATCAGCACTGCCCCATCATGTAATAAAGTCGAAGTTTGAAAAATAGTTTGTAACAGCTCCTTCGATAACTCAGCGTTTAAACGTACCCCAGCTACGGAAAAACTATGTTCTTCGATCGGTTCACCTGTCTCGATCACGATCAATGCTCCCGTGCGATTTTGGGATAACTCTTTCACAGCATCGATCATCTCATCGATCGAACTATCAGAGCTACTCTGGACTCGCCTTTTGCTGGGGCGCAGTAAACCTAGAATGTCACCTCGCCCTAATTGTTCCAAAAAACGCCTTAACTCAGGTTGTAACATCATGGCTAACCCCACGGCTGAACCGATCAAGAGTTTGTCCAGCACAAATGTCAGCAGTTCCAGTCCTAGGTTTTTGCTCACAATATTAAAAATCAAGAGCAGGATAAACCCACGCACCATCAAGAGAATGCGGCGATCGATTGTGAGGGCCAGCATAAGATAGACCAGTGACATCACTGATAGCCAGTCGATCGCTCTCCAAATAAATCCGATCGCATTAAAGTTACCCAGCCAATTGCTTAGCCAATTGCTTAGCCAATGCATTCATACCCCTCTCTTGAGAACGCTCGTTTAGCCACCTTTCAACCTGTCAAAAACTCTCCGAGCTTAATCTCTCTCTGCTAAACTTAACCTCTCTGGTAAACAGTCCTGACGGATCAGATCCCGATAAGTTTCGCGCTTGAGGATGAGATTGGCTTCGCCATTTTGGACTAAAACAGCCGCCAACTTCGGAATGCGATTATAGTTGGAAGCCATGCTGTAATTGTAGGCTCCAGTATCTAAAACCACCAAAATATCGCCAGGTTGAGTTTGAGGCAGCTTAATATCTTTGATCAAAATATCGCCTGACTCGCAATGTTTGCCCGCAACAGTCACAGTTTGATTGGCTTCACTGCTCATCCGATTAGCCACGATTGCGCGATACTGAGACTGATAGGTGATCGGGCGTGGGTTATCTGACATACCGCCGTCGATCGTGATGTAAGTGCGACCATTCGGGACGGTTTTGCTGCTACCTAGTGTATATGCTGTCACACAGGCAGTGCCGACCAGCGATCGACCAGGTTCAGATAATAATTTTGGTAAGGCGATATTGAACTCTTGGCAAGCTTTAGTCACGCCTTCGCAGACAGTTTTGACCCATTCGTCAATGCTAGGGGGATCATCCGACTCGGTGTAGCGAATCCCCAAGCCACCGCCGATATTCAACTCAGTAAATTTCAACCCGAACTTGTCGTCAGCGACTTTGAACCACTGCATCATCACTTGACCGATATCTTGGTGTGGTTGGAGTTCAAAAATTTGGGAGCCGATGTGAGCGTGAATGCCGAGGCAGTTTAGGGTCGGTGATTTTGCCACAAACTCCAGCACAGCTTCGACTTCGTTGGGATCGAAACCAAATTTGCTGTCCAAATGCCCTGTGCGAATGTACTCATGGGTATGACACTCGATTCCAGGCGTAATCCGCAACATGATCCGAGGTGTGTGATTTAGACTCTCGGCTAATTGGTTTAGGGTTCTCAGTTCAAACCAGTTATCCACAACAATCACACAGCCAGATGCCAGAGCAAACTCTAGTTCTTCGCGGGATTTGTTGTTGCCATGCAGATAAAGATTTTGCGGATCGACACCTGCTTCTAGGGCCGTAAATAATTCTCCGCCCGACACGATATCGATACCCAATCCTTCAGACGCGACAATCGCACAAATCGCCAGACAATTCCATGCCTTCGATGCATATAAAACTTGCGATCGACCTTGGTAATAAAGCTTAAACGCATCACGATATTGCTGACAAGCAACACGCAGGCTGTTTTCATCTAAAATGTACAGAGGTGAACCGTATTGCTGCACTAAATCCGACAGATCGCAGCCGCCGATTTCTAGTCGATCGAAATCATTCACCTTGGCGGTAAGTGGTAAAAGTTGTTGGTTTGGCGATCTCGTTTCGATTTCAGTCGCTTTAGCAAAGGAAGACACACTAGCTGCCAAATTGGGTAGAACCGTAGTCATTGATTAGTATTTCTTAAGGTTAACTCCCACCTATTATAGAAGGGCAAGCGATCGTTAACCTTTTTAGGCTTCCCCGAAATTATCGATTAAGCGCGGCAAGCTCAGCATCTTGGAACATCGGTGTACTGAGATAGCGTTCACCAAAACTGGGTTGGATCATCACGATCATTTTGCCTTTATTCTCAGGGCGTTTGGCAATTTGGAGCGAGGCATACAGAGCCGCACCGCTAGAAATACCCGACAACAATCCTTCTTCTTTCGCCAGTCTGCGTCCATAGGCGATCGCCTGATCATCTGTTACCGCGATCACTTCATCGATCAGGTCTTGGCGCATAACTTCAGGCACAAACCCCGCACCAATTCCTTGAATCTTATGTGGGCCTGGTCGTCCACCCGCTAACACTTGGCTATTGGCTGGCTCTACGGCGATCGCTTTAAAACTAGGCTTATGTTGTTTAAGGATTTCTGCCACGCCCGTAATCGTGCCACCAGTTCCCACCCCAGCCACAACAAAGTCCACCAGCCCATCGGTATCATCCCAAATCTCTTGAGCTGTGGTAACGCGATGGATCGCAGGATTAGCAGGATTGCGAAACTGTTGCAGCATATAGGCATTGGGTTCTTTTTCAGTAATCTCTGTGGCACGACGAATCGCCCCACCCATCCCTTCACTACCAGGCGTAAGTTCCAATTCTGCTCCAAATGCCCGTAACATCGCCCGTCGTTCCATACTCATCGTGTCTGGCATCGTCAGAATGAGCCGATAACCCTTCGCCGCAGCCACCATCGCCAGAGCAATGCCTGTATTCCCTGAGGTTGGCTCTACTAGAGTAGTTTTACCTGGCAGAATTAAACCATTTTGCTCTGCTACCGTCACCATGTTGATGCCAATCCGATCCTTCACCGAAGCTGAAGGATTCATCCCTTCTAACTTGACGATGATGCGCGCCCCACAATTTTCGGATTGAGGAATCCGATTTAATTCGACTAGAGGTGTATGACCGATCAGTTCTGTGATGTTATGCGCAATTTTCATAATCTAGCTTTGTTGTCTTTAGATGTAATACATTGTGGTTGCCAATTGCCGAAGTTTTTCTTTCTCGTGCAAATCTTTGAGCGTACAGCCAATCAGAACATCGGCGGCGGCTAGTTGGGCGGCGTGCCACAGTTCATGGACAACAGCCACAGCAGGATTTTCGGGATTCCCATTCGGCTTTTTGGGCGCAGCGATCGATAGCGGCTCATTCCCCTCGATACAGCGAATGATATCGAGCACGCTGATTCTCCAAGGTTCACGCGCCAAAACATATCCACCTTTAGAGCCGCGATGACTACGCACTAAACCCTGCCTTCTCAGCGTGGCTAGTAGTTGCTCTAAGTATCGATCGGGGATATTCTTTTGGCTGGCAATCTGCCGAATTTGCAGGGGCTGCTCATCTGCAAAATGGGTGGCTAGCTCTAGCAGAGCCAAGATTGCGTATTCACTTTTTAAAGAAATTTCCACTCTAAAACCAGAATTATCACTCTTAATCATACTACGGTAATGTGCAGGGGATTGAAGTGATCTTCACGGAAGTAGTGTTATTTATACTTCTGTATTAACCTGCATCAAAGATAGAGGGAAAAATGCAGCAGGTGAGACATGAAAGAACTCTGACAGTTTCTCGATATGCTCGGTCATAAGTTTACGATGCCCATTTAACACCTCAGATACGATGGACTCGGTCTTAAAGATTGGTACTAAGTCTTTTTGTTTTAGATCGAACTCTTCAAGCAAAGCCTCGATCAACTCAACACCGTAAATATCAGGAATTTGGTGATGAATTTCCTCGTACTGTTCAACTAGAGTACCTAAGACACTGATATAGTCTTCCTCATCTGGGCTAAGTTCACCTTTATCGATAAGATCATAAACAACCTTTTGGACTGATGCTAACTGCTCATCTGAATATATGGGACGAGGAGGAAACTTTAGGAGTAGTTCGATATAAGGATTTTTTTGTTTGTGTGTTGTCTTCATGATCTTCTCCAGTATTAGGGAGAAACTTTTACAGTTCCTCCCTTCTTCTTATTTAATTTTTATTCTTTCCATTTACCTTTGTCATAATCCTTATGTGTGCAGACAGCACGGATGTAAACCTCTTGTGATTTATAAATTATTAGAGCAATTAACCTATAGTCAAGACCTATGTTAAATACTGTTAGATTTCCTACTCGATCGGCCTGTTGAAAGAAGTTTCGTAGTTCAACAAAATGCTTTGGACTTATTACCGTTATTCTTTTATGCCATGACTGTAGTAATTTTTTTGAATCAGGATGTTCTCTCCAAAATTTCTCTGTTTTAATTTTAAATCTTACTTTCATTATTTTTTAATTAAGGTTGTTAAATAAAGATGACTTCCAAAGAGTGCAGGTTAAAGTTACTTACTACTGTTTGAATCTTCATGCTAATCATATTCGCAATTTGCGAATATCGTCAAGTGTATTTATACCTGAATCGATTATCAATATCAAAGAGCTTAAAATTTATTAATGATGATCGATCGATCTAAAAATTCGGCGGCGAGTGTTTCAGACATAACTGGGGCAATCGCGACCTTGTTAAGAGAAGGCATCGGCTACGTGCGTGTG
>JARCMB010000014.1 GCA_030248825.1 Pseudanabaenaceae cyanobacterium MP8IB2.15
CTATCCTCACATGATGGATGCTTGTTACGTCGATCGAGAGCTAGTGCAACCCCAAGCAGGCGACTTTTATGGTGGTTGGATTACGAGCGATATTGTTGGGCCATTTAAAGGGATGCCAGGCACAGTGGGCTGGTAAGACAGATCTACTAAATATTTCTAACGTATAAATCCATTTCCAACATACTGACGTATATATCTTGAAGAGCCGATCGAGCTCAAAACATGCCAAATAGTCAGACAAAATTTGGAGAACACTATGCAAAGAAGTAGAAATTCCGCCAATTCCTCCCGCCGTCAGATGCTCAAAGCTGGAATATTTGGGGCTGTGGGGATAGTTGGCGTTGCTGCTGTACCAGAGGTATTTGCTCAAGGCAAAAAAGGTGATGTGGCAAACGATATCAAGGTTCTGAATAATGCTTTGTTCTATGAGCATCAGGCAATCTGGGCATATGGCTTTGCCGCAGGTAAACTCAGTAAAGACAAAGTTGGGCAAGCAGTTTTGGCGATCGCCTTGGCAAATCAAGCCGATCACAAACAGCATCGCGATACTCTCACTGCCGTGGTTCGTCAACTGGGTGGTTCACCTGTTGCGCCCAAAAAAGATTATCTAGAAACCGTCAAGCCCTATCTGGCAAATGGTGAAGGTAATCTCGATTCCGATGTCAATATTGCCAAACTGGCTCTGGCTTTGGAAGTTGATGCGGCGATCGCCTATGGCAATGAAGTCGCCAAATTAAAGACTCCTGCTCTGATTATGGCTGGAGCTAGTATTGGCTCTGTCGAGGCATCTCACGCTACAGTGATCCGCTATGCTTTTAAGACTCTAGGCGTTGATATCCCTATTGTCCCCGCTGCTTTTGTCAGTCAAGCTACTCGTAGTAGCTGGATTCTCAAGGTTTAGTCAAATTTTAGTTAAATTCTGGAATTATTGAGGAGTGGCATTCAATTTGTTTGCCCTCCTAATATTTTTCGATCTTGACTGGCTGGAATAGCCTGCCGCCATGCTGTAATTCCACCTGTAAGCGAAACAAACTGATAACCTTTGCCCACAAGATGTTGATAAGCTCTGATCGATCGAGGCCCAGACGAGCAGTACAACACGATCGACGGTTTATGCAGATGAGCCTTTGTATAAGCTTGGGCAATCTTCTCGATCTGTTCTACACCATTCCCTTGCTCGATTCGATCGATAGGGACGAGAGAGCTATCGGCAATATGGTCTTCGGCATACTCTTCGGGCGATCGAACATCAATAAAAATAACTGACTTGAGTTTGCCCTCGATCAGCTCATCAACTTTAATCTGTGACGTATTCCAACTAGCAACATAGGTGCGGATGTCCATGTGGTTGACGATTGCACCTGCGCTAATCACGGTGAGACCGACAAACCCAATACAAGCAAGAACTGCAAGCGGTATAAGATAGAGCTTTTGGCGTAGCTTCTCAGGCAATCCTAGTTGATTAAGCATGATGGAGGTTCTCCTTTGGTTAATCTTTAATCTTTAAGTTTTTTTGGGAGAAATGGATAGATAAATTGTTGCAAGTATTTATTGGGAATGGATTCGGGAATACCGTAGCGACTGGGTAGGAATCTCGATCGGGATTTCGCTCTAATTGGGGACGAGATTTATTTGCGATGATTCGTTCTATTGTCAATACTGGAAGGAGGCAAGGTTTATCCACTTTTGAACAGGCATATGTAGAAGATAATTATGATATTGATGTCAGTTTTCCCCACAATCATGAAGTTTTAGATTTAATCTCGAATCATTCCTTTGACAAGCTTATCTCCATTCCAAGCATAGAAATTTATCGAAATAATGACCCAAAAATCAGAGCTTTTGACAAAGTCTCAGGTTTCTATCTAATCAAGATATGGAATAAGCTTAATATCCGTGTGGCAATCATGAAACATCACGTTACTCAGCAAGCTAATTTGATTTAACTATGGCTAATTTTAGTTCGCACTCGATCATGCTGTTTTCACGTCAGATATAATACATAGACACAAATTATGTCTATCTTACGCATCTCATGAACTGGAAAATTGCTGAAGCAAAACAAAAATTCTCAGAGCTAATTCACTCAACCCTAAAAGAACCGCAGTTAATTTATAACCGCGATCGATTAGTAGCAGTGATGAGTAAAGCCGCAGAATATCAAGAGTTTTTGAAATGGCGCGAAAGTCAAATTCAAACAAGTATGGCTGAATCTTTGCAAGAGCTCCAGAATTTGTGTGCAGAAGATAACTACACACTCTTTGTTCCCGCCCGCCAAAATCGTAGCGATTTTTATTTGACCTCGGAGAAGACTATCTGATGGCTGATTTTAGTTCGCACTTTATTATGCTCGGTTTGATTTTGCTGTTTGCGATCGCCCATAGTGGTCTGGCATCACTAAGAATTAAAGCAGAGCAAATCATTGGTGCAAGGGCATATCGCGTAATTTTTGCCATTGTGAGTTTGCCGTTAGCATCAATAATGCTAATTTACTTTTTCAATCATCGTTATGATGGCGTGCAACTCTGGCAGGTGCAGGGAGTAACAGGTATAGAGCCTTTGGTGTGGATACTTTCAGCGATTTCTTTCTTGTTTCTCTATCCCGCTACGTTTAACTTGCTGGAAGTCGCCGCAATCTCCAAACCAGAAGTACATTTGTATGAAGATGGAATTATTCGAGTCACCCGCCATCCCCAAATGGTAGGACAACTGATCTGGTGTTTTGCCCATACGCTCTGGCTCGGTACGAGTTTTACGCTTGTGACATCGATCGGATTAATGCTGCATCATTTGTTTGGAGTCTGGCATGGCGATCGAAGGTTAGAGAAACGCTATGGTGATGCCTTTCTCAA
>JARCMB010000169.1 GCA_030248825.1 Pseudanabaenaceae cyanobacterium MP8IB2.15
ATTTTGCCGTCAGGGCATCTTGCCACAATGTCTGTAAACGTTCCACCTCGATCGATCCAAAATGAGTAGCGCAAATCATCGCGATCGCCATTCCGATCTGGATCGAAATCACCTAAAGAACCATCCGACATAGCATCAACTAATTAGCTTGCAAGTGCATGAGATCTAGAGCGGTTTAACTCATACTGCACCACACTAGGCGCATTGTTTCAAGTAATGTCTCGGCTGGTGCACCGGCTTGGGGCAGTTTAGCTCATCCTGCACCACACTAGGCACATTGTTCCACGTAATGTCTCGGCGACGCAATATTTGTTTGAGATTGGTGATCGCGTCGTTCTGCTCAATCTGAAAGCGGTTGAACAAGATCGGTGAGGTCATATAAGCGGGAGCTTGCGATACGACAAAAATCCCCTTTTGTAACCTTTTTAAAATTTCTTGACCGATCTCTAACTTAGCTTTTTGATTCAACAGCTTAAAGTCGCGATCGCTACTAGCATACATTGGCGGTAATTGATTCAGCACAAAAGCCGCTACCTCTTCAGGATTGGCAAGTTTTTTCATCCCCAGACTCAACTTTTCTACTAGTTGATATGCCAATGAAATTAAAGGAAATTCGATCGTGTTAGCAAATGATAGGTCGGTTCTTGACATGTATAAGTCAAACTCTCGATCCTGAATCGATTTTGGAGTTTGAGTAGTCGCACTAGAATTAGCCTTCGCTCTGGTTCGTGCTAAGTACCTCATCGTGCCGTTCAACTGTGAACGTCTGCTGTGTTCGAGACCAGCATAGCTACCATTAGTACTCTGGAGCATGGTATTCGCAGCAATATTGGTGTCATCAGTAGCCTGCTTAACTATGTCTGATACTTCTTTCCACTGCAAACTAGGTTGATTGAGGATGCGCTGAAGCCGAGCTAAAGACTGGGCGGGTGTAGCTAGGACGGTCTCTGGGATTGGTGTGCGATCGCGCCGTGGATCTTCCAGCCAAAAGCTGCGGATGGCACGACCAACTACATCACTAATTTCAGATTGCATTTGACCGCGAATGTAGTTTTCTCTCTCGATCCAACTTGCCTCGGTGGTAACGTACATCGCAGGTAACCGATTACAAGCATAGGCAACTACCTCGCTTAAGCTAAACTGATGCTCAAAATTTTGAATTTTGGCAATTTGAGCCTTAGCTGTCTCTATAACTGGTAGTTCGATCGCATTCACCAGATTTCGCATGACTTTCCTGCTTGCATCCTGCTTGGATCTTCTATGGATTGATCGTAATTTAAAGCTTTTGCCTCAAATAAACAGTAAGAAAAGGTGTGCAAAAAGTAAGAAAAAGTGGGAAGCTATTATATAGTTAATTTTGCTAAATTGGGTTTCCAGAAAATCTGCATCCTCATCATACCCACTCGCTGAATGAACACAAAAGAAGCCCTGACAATCATAGATCGAGTTCTGCCAAATCAGCATCTTAGCCATATTCAAGAATTAGTATTTTGCCAGTCATGGGAGGGCAAGACCTACCAAGAAATTGCTGACATTGCAGGTTACGATCACGATTATGTCAAAGAGATTGGCTCAAGCCTATGGCACTCTCTTTCCACCAGCCTAGCGGAAAGAGTCACAAAAAAGAATTTTCAGTCAGTTTTAAGGCGTTATGAAGAAAGATCGAAGCTCGATCGAAAGGGATCGAATCTCGATCGAATCTCATCTGAACCTCAAACCTCTGTCGCTCAGGTTGAAGTTTCACCAAAAGTCACTGCAAGACGAGAAGACTGGGGCGAAGCACCTGATGTTTCTTTATTTTATGGGCGCACCGATGAACTCACACTGCTAGAACAATGGATCATCCAAGATCGTTGTCGTCTGGTGGCATTGCTAGGGATGGGCGGCATCGGGAAAACTGCTTTATCTGTGACTCTTGCCGAAGAGATTCAGGGTGGATTTAAGCACACGATTTGGAGATCGATGCGAAATCCTAAACCAGCGATCGAAACAGTCGCAACCTTGATTGATTTACTGTCAGATCATCACAAAACATCGATTCCAGAAACATTAGATGCCTCGATCTCACTACTGATTAAGTACCTCCAAAAGCATCGTTGTCTGATCGTTCTCGATGGAGCCGAAGAAATCCTGCGAAGTGGAGATTACGCTGGGACATATCTCAATGGTTATGAGGACTACGGTCAAATATTGCGGCGGATTGGTGAATCTCAACATCAAAGTTGTGTCATTCTCACTAGTCGCGAACAACCGCGAGAATTCACGCTGCTCGATGGTTCTAGAGTGCGTTCTCACTATCTTAGAGGTCTAAGTTCTGGAGAAGGGAAAGAGATATTTGCCGAGCGTGGCGATTTTTATGGTGATGAAGCTGATTGGGAACGCTTGATCTCATACTATGCTGGCAATCCGAGCGCGATTAAGATTGTTGTCTGCGCTGTCCAAGAGTTCTTCGATCGTGATATCTCTCGTTTAGTAGATTTGTTGAATCAAGATGGCTTAGTGTTTGAAGATATCAAAGAATTGCTCGACCAACACTTCGATCGACTATCTGAAGCCGAAAAGGAGTTAATGCACTGGCTGGCAATAAACCGAATGCTCCCTTTATTGCCTGAGATGTCGTCGGAAATGCTCTCTGAGATGTCTTTAGTCAGATCTCCACAAGAATTATTAACGATTGTGAATTCATTGAGAAGGCGATCGTTAATCGTCAAAACCTCGACAGGATATAGCCAACAGCCAATGATTTCCGAGTACATTAAATCAAGATCGATCACCGAAAATTCTTAACGATCGCTAATCGATCGACTAACGATCGGAATTAATCTCAAATTATCGTGGCGATCTGCTAGATTATTTACAGACTCTCAGATTTGATATTGCGAGGTCAAAGTATGCCAGTACAATTCCAAATTAGGCAAATAGAGGTTTTAGCAGGACAGCGATCGATCCTGCATGGCATTAACTGGCAAGACTTTGAGCAAATTCTCGAAAAGCTAGGAGAGAAACGGGCTTCGCGCATTGGTTATTGGAATGGAAAACAAGAGGTAAGAATGACACTGCTAGAGCACGAAGTTGACAAAAGAACTGATTAGTGACATGGTAAAAGCTCTGCTGGATTGGATGGGGCGATCTAAAATCATGCCCCACTTAAAAAACTCA
>JARCMB010000170.1 GCA_030248825.1 Pseudanabaenaceae cyanobacterium MP8IB2.15
ATTGCGCCTGATGCTACAGCCCAAGAAGGTCAGCCCGAAATTCTCGATCGATGGAAAGGAATCGGCATTAGGATTGAGGATGATGTCTTAGTCACAGATGGTGATTCGGGACACGAAGTCCTAACTAGAGGTGTGCCGAAATCAGTAGCTCAACTTGAAAGGGTCTAACCTTAAACTCTGTTCTTAAAAAATGCCAAAAGCCCAAATTCCTGACAATGAAGCAGCAAGGCTGCAAGCTCTATATCTGTACCAGATTCTAGACACTGGTGCCGAGCAGGAATTTGATGATTTTACGAAATTAGCGGCTCTAATTTGCGGAACACCAATCGCTTTGATTAGTTTGATCGATGCCGATCGACAATGGTTTAAGTCAAGCGTTGGTTTAGAGGCTAGTGAGACACCTCGCAATCAAGCATTTTGTGCCCATGCCATCCTCAATCCTGATGAGGTACTTATAGTTGAGGATACTGCTAATGATGTCCGATTCGTGGATAACCCTCTGGTTCAAGATGCGCCGCAGATTCGGTTCTATGCGGGTGCGCCCTTACTAACGCCCGATCGCATCCCGATTGGCACGCTTTGTGTGATCGACAAAAAGCCAAGAACCATTACTCCAGCGCAAGTAGAAGCATTACAAGCACTAAGTCGTCAGGTGATCGCTCAGTTGGAACTGCGACGAAACTTAAACTCGTTGCGTCAGAGTGAAAACATGTTTCACAATTTGATCGATCGATTACATGTCGGCGTAGTTTTGCGCGATCCACAGTTTGGAGTCGTTGTAAATAATCAAGCCGCATTAAACTTGCTGGGTGTGACCCAAGAGCAATTGGTGGGTAAGTTGGCATATGACACTGAGTGGCACGCCTTGCGTGACGATGGTTCCCCGTTTCCGCGTGAAGAACATCCCGTCCCACAGGCGATCGCGACGCGGCAACCCGTCCACAATGTCGTGATGGGAGTGTATCGCCCCCTACATGTCGATCGAGTCTGGCTACTGGTAAATGCCGAGCCGCAGTTAGATGAGAACGGCGAAGTTACAGTCGTGGTGGTGTCGTTTACCGATATCACCGATCGAAAATCGATCGAAGCCACGATGCAGCAGCAATCCAAGCGACTGCGATTGTTTGCCGATATCGCCCTGAGTATCCGTAAATCTTTGCGCCTAGAAGAAATTCTCGAAACTACGGTAGTAGAAGTCCAGAAACTGCTAGATGTCGATCGAGTATCAATTTATCGGTTTGATGATAATTTTAATGGTCAAACTGTCGTGGAATCGGTTAATCCTGGATTTTCCTCAATGTTAGGGGTCGAGATTTACGATCCCTGCTTTACCACAACCATGATTAATTATCGCAAAGAGACCAGTAGCACACTGCGCTATGTGAAGTGGGTTGATGATGTCGAAAATGAAAACCTAGCTCCTTGTTATGCCGATCTACTAGCAAAATTTGAAGTTAAAGCTAATTTGGTCGTCTCAATTTTGTTAGAAGATGAAATATGGGGCTTACTGATTGTGCATCAGTGCGATCGAAGTCGTCGTTGGCATAAATTTGAAATCGATGCCGTTAAACAAATTGCCGATCAAGTGGGTATCGCGATCGCCCAAGCCAAACTTTTGGAAGATGAAAGCCAACGTCGTCAGGAACTCACCAAGACCAATATCGAACTCGAACAAGCCCGCCGTGAAGCCGAAACTGCCTCGCTCGTCAAAAGCCAGTTCCTTGCCACCATGAGCCATGAAATCCGTACACCGATGAATGGATTGCTAGGGATGACTGAGTTGCTATTCACCACCGACTTAAACCCAGAGCAACTAGATTTTGTCAAAACAATTCAAAGTTGTGGCAATAATCTTTTGACTTTAATCAATGAGATTCTCGATTTTTCTAAACTAGAAGCAGGTGAAGTCGAGCTAGAGCGGATCGATTTTGATTTAAATGCCTGTATCGAAGAAGTTGGCGAACTGTTCGCACCACAGATAGATACAAAGGATTTGGAGATCACTACCCAGATCTATAAAGGTGTCCCAACTCGATTATGCGGAGATATTTGTCGGCTCCAACGCATTCTGGTAAATCTGGTCGCAAATGCGATTAAGTTCACAGAAGTAGGGGATGTCGAAATTAAGGTCATGCTTCAGTCAGAAACACCAGAGACTGCCACTATCTTATTTACAGTCTCTGATACTGGGATTGGGATCTCGCGTGAAGGGCTCAGCAAACTATTCGAGCCTTTCTCTCAAGTCGATGCTTCCACCACCCGTAAATATGGCGGCACAGGTTTGGGATTAGTAATCTGTAAACAATTGGCCACAATGATGGGAGGTGAAATCGGGGTTGGGAGCACCGAAGGTAAAGGTTCGAGATTCTGGTTTACGGCAACATTAGATAAGCAGGCTAATCTAACTACCACTCTCCCAAATGATCTAGCCAGACATGAGTTAAAGCTATTGATTGTTGATGACAACGCCTCCAGTCGTAAAGTTTTACACTATCAAGCTACTGCTTGGGGGATCGAATCGAGTTATGTCTCTAATGGTGATGAGGCTTTGCGGATATTAGATCAGGCGGTATCTAATCAAACACCATTTAACCTCGCGATCATCGATATGCAGATGCCAGATATGAATGGGCTGGTTCTAGGGCAGCAGATTAGAGCAAATCCTCGGTTGGCAGATTTGTCATTGATTATGATGAATTCGGTCTCTCATCGCGGCATGGAAAAACAGATTTTCGCAATGGGATTTGCCGCCTGTTTAGTTAAACCTGTGAAGCGATTGCGTTTGTTAGAATCGATCGAATCGATCATCCAGACGCAAAAGCAGGAACTCGATCCGACAATCATTCGCCCGATCATTCAAACTACGCCTCGATCGATTCAAACTCAACCTGTAAAAGCTCAATTAGATCATGACAAAATTGGTGAAGCTAGCCTGTCAATTTTGTTGGCAGAAGACAATCCAGTCAATCAGAAAGTGGCCCTCAAGCAGTTAGAGAAGATGGGCTACACCGCAGATGTAGTAGAAAATGGTCAACAAGTCCTTGATGCTTTGTCAGATAAAGCTTATAACATCATTTTAATGGATTGCCAGATGCCTGTAATGGATGGCTACACTGCAACCAAAGAAATTCGATCGCGCGAGGCTAATCAATTAGCACCCCATTTCCCTGTTGTAATTATTGCGATGACTGCAAACGCGATGGCAGAAGACCAAGATAAATGTATTGCTGTAGGCATGAATGACTATCTTAGTAAACCTGTAGCGAGGGAAAGCCTATCAAAAATGCTAGAGAAATGGCAAATCTCACTGCAAAACAGCTAGATTTTCGTACAGAAAAAAAATATCAACCCAATATATCCCAAATGAGAGATGAGCTTGGATTGATAGAATTTGAACTGATTTTTAGACTCTAGACTCTGCCACGTAGCATCATCGCCATTTCGTTCGGTTTGGGTGAGTTCTCCACTGCTGTTTCTTCAGTGATTCTGCCGTCCTCATAAAGTTTATAGAGCGACTGATTCATCGAACACATCCCATCAAATGTACATTTAGGGATAATCGCTTCAAGTTCATCGACCTCACCCCGTTTGATATAGTCTCTGATCGCATCAGTATTGATCATGATCTCGTGGGCAGCAGCACGTTTTCCATCGGTGGTACGCACTAGAGACTGAGCGATTACCGCAACTAGAGACTCAGCCACCTGAATCCGCATTGGACCTTGCTCATCAGGATTATAGAGATTG
>JARCMB010000171.1 GCA_030248825.1 Pseudanabaenaceae cyanobacterium MP8IB2.15
CCAGCTCAATGTCGTAACATCTGGTAGAGAAATACCTAGAGCCTTTCCCTGTAGAAGTTCGATCGAGACGGCAGTGGGGATTGTAACTTTTCCGTAGAGCTGAGGGAGTAGGTCTAGTAGTTCAACTTGGTAGAGGTACTGAATACAAGTCGTATCAGCTATGGCATTAGGCACGAACCAGATCCTCGATCAGTTCAGCTTCACTGAGACTAAAAGTATCTACACCGTAGTCTGCTAGCTTTGTTAAAAATAGTGTGCGTGGAATACCTGCAAGGCTGGCAGCTGCACCCGAAGAGAGTTTGCCTAACTCGTATAGTTTAGTTGCAGCGGCAAGCAGTACTTCTCGACTCATCATATCTGGCTCTAATTGCAATGCTTGTGCAGTTTCTTCGGGAATATTCAAATTAAGTTGATACATACGGTTCGCTCAAATTTCCGATACTGTAATACTAACATTGGTATGCTGTGCAGCAGAAACTAGCCCCCACGGTAATTTGCCCAGGCTTGCCAAAAGATGAAAATCGCTAAGCCACCTAAGAAAATGCGAAAAATCAAATGATCATAATCCTCGAAAAAGCTAAAAACTTCGATACTAACAACTAAGCGATCGTAAGTTTGGTGTAGTTAAGCCCTAAAATTACTTAGTGTGCATCAGCATTCTTGATGATCGTATCCCTATATAAATGGATTATGTGGATTATGTTGAATGCTTGCCTCACTTGCTTATTTTTCTAGAAACTATGCCAAAAATTCTCGTTTCCGATCCCATCGATCAAGTGGGCATTGATATTCTCTCTCAGGTGGCAACCGTTGATGTCAGAACCAACCTCAGCCCCGAAGAACTGATCCAAGTAATTCCTGAGTACGACGCGATCATGATTCGATCGGGCACAAAGGTGACTCAAGCCGCAATCCTTGCTGGCAAAAACCTCAAAATCATCGGTCGGGCTGGTGTGGGCGTAGATAACGTCGATGTGCCAACCGCAACCCGTCAGGGTATTGTCGTGGTGAATTCACCTGAAGGCAATACGATCGCCGCTGCCGAACACGCGCTCGCGATGATGCTATCACTCTCGCGTTACATCCCTGATGCCAACGCCTCAATCAAATCAGGCAAGTGGGATCGCAAAAGCTTTACAGGTGTAGAGGTTTACAAGAAAACACTAGGCATTATGGGCTTAGGCAAAATCGGCTCACACGTAGCTACAGTTGCCAGAGCGATGGGGATGCGTCTGCTGGCTTACGATCCATTTCTCACCAACGAAAGAGCCGAACAACTAGGTGTGAGTCTGGTCGAGATCGAAATTCTGTTGCGTGAATCGGACTACATTACCCTGCATTTACCAAAAACCAAGGAAACACAGCACTTGATCAATGCCGAATCGCTCGCGATCATGAAGCCCACGGCACGGATCATCAACTGCGCTCGCGGTGGCATTATCGATGAAGCCGCCTTAGCAGCAGCCTTGCAAAACGGCACAATTGCTGGCGCGGCGATCGATGTGTTTGAGAATGAACCACTAGAAGATGATTCACCCTTGCGTCAGATCGGATCGCGTCTGATCCTCACGCCACATTTAGGCGCATCGACCGAAGAAGCACAAGCTAACGTCGCGATCGATGTTGCCGAACAAATTCGCGATGTCCTGCTAGGCTTACCTGCTAGAGCGGCGGTGAATATCCCAGGCTTAGGTCCTGATGTCTGGCAAAAACTCAAACCATATCTCCAACTGGCAGAAATGCTAGGCAATCTGGTCGGACAACTTGCAGGTGGTCGGGTTGATACGCTCGATGTCCGCCTCCAAGGTGAAATTGCCAATAGCGAGAGCCAACCGATTGTCGTTGCTGCACTCAAAGGATTGTTGTCTCCAGCTTTGAGAGAAAGAGTTAATTTTGTCAATGCCAGTATCGAAGCCAAAGAGCGTGGCATTCGTGTAACCGAAACCCGTGATGCCAGCATTGAGGACTACACAGGCTCTTTACGCCTCACGGCAAAAGGCTCGCAGGGAGAGCAATCTGTTACAGGTGCGCTGTTAGCAAAAGAGGAAATTCGGATCACCAGTATCAATGATTTCCCGATCAACGTCGCCCCAACGCATCATATGCTCCTGACTTTGCACCGTGATATGCCAGGGATCATCGGCAGAATTGGCTCTCTACTTGGTAGCTTCAATGTCAACATTGCCAGTATGCAAGTCGGTCGTCGCCTCGTGCGTGGGGACGCGGTGATGGTAATCAACATCGACGATCCATTACCAGCTAGCCTGCTCGAAGAAATCGTCCATGTGCAAGGCGTGCGAGAGGCTTTTGTGGTCAATCTCTAGAAACCTCTAACAAATATCAAGTTTAATCAAGGCGATCGATCTGAAGATCGATCGCCTTTTGTATTTATATGTAGTGAGCTTCACTCTGATTAGATCCAAATAATCTCGATTTACCAACTTTCCATAGATTACTTTCTATCGGTTGCTTAGATTTTTTCTATAAAGCAATTAAATTCTTAAACTACTCCTAACCTTCGGTTAACTCACTTCACCGATACAGACTAGTAACATTAGTTCTAGTCTGGAGTTTTAGTCTGGGCAATCTTCTTTAGATAAAGAACCAAACAGATATTGCTTGCCTTAATTTTCCTTTCTTACCATTTATTTTAAGAGCAACGTTTCTAACTTTGGCTGTCTTGAAGAAGATGAATATTGAACTTATTAACTAGTCAAGGAGACATTGAATGGCAACGACTATACCCTCTGGGGGTGGGAACCTCATTCTCGGAACAAATTTATCCGAGAATGTAGCTGGTTCTGCTTCAAACGACACAATCTATGGCTATGCTGGGGACGACACCATAACTGGTGGGAACGGTCAAGATTACATTGATGCTGGGATTGGCAACGACCAAATTGGCGGCGGACTTGGCAACGATACACTGATCGGCGGTGCTGGGAATGACTCTTTTAATTTCAACGGCGAAAACGAAGGAATAGATAGAATATTTAGTTTTTCGAGTGGTTTGGACAAAATCACGATTAATGCCGCTGGTTTCCCCGGCTTTAATGCAGGTGTTTTACCAGCAAATCTTTTTACTACGAGTGCCTTTACAAATACTACGCAAAGATTTTTCTTTAATCCAACAACTAAGGAATTTATCTACGATGCCGATGGTAATGGTAGTGGCTTTACTCCTAAAACACTCTTTTTCGCGCCAAATGTCAATATCCTAGCTACCGATATTCAGATCGTTGGGGCAACCAGTACCGCTTTTACACTCGAACTTCTCCATGCTTCTGACTTTGAAGGTGGATTGCCCGCGATCGAC
>JARCMB010000172.1 GCA_030248825.1 Pseudanabaenaceae cyanobacterium MP8IB2.15
CAAACAATATTCAGCGTCGGTTCGCAGACCAGTTCGACTTCTGCCGATCGATCGACCCATTCTCGTAAAGCTTGAGCCTGAGACATCGATCGATCGACTAACTGAGCATATCCATCTAAACCAATCGATCGTAATGCCAGCCATAGTTTCAAGCTATCGGTGCGCCTTGTGCCCTGCAAATTGAGATTGCCGAAGTTGAGCAAATTATCTGCCATATATGGCAAGTGTAAATCGAAGCCATCGACTAAATCCTGCTTCTCTTTGACCAACAACATGGCACAGGTGCGCGATACCCACATCCATTTCTGGGGATTGAAGGTAATGGAATCGGCTAGATCGGAACCTGTGAGCAAACTCTTCCATTGGGGTGAGAAGATCGCAGCACCACCATAGGCGGCATCAACATGGAGCCAGCAGTTAAACTCGCGAGCGACTTGACTGACCGCAGTAATATCATCCACCGCTCCAGTCACTGTCGTACCTGCAATCGCCGCCACAAAAAAAGGTGTCCCACCTGTGTCGATCGAATGTTGAATTGCCTCTCTAAGCGCATCAATCTCAATCTCACCCCGATGATTGGTTTGGACTCTGACTAAGTTCTCACTACCCAAGCCAATCACATTCATCGCTTTATCAAACGAATTATGCGCGGCATCAGACACAAATCCGACTAATCGCTGACTGGATCTCTGGCTGGCTCCCTCAGTTTTAATCTCAGCTTGTTTCGCATTTCTGGCGATTACCAGAGCCGTAATATTAGCGAGGCTACCGCCTGCGGTGAGAGTGCCAAAACTTCGATCGCCCAGCCCAAATAATTTTGCAAACCACTGAATCAATTGCGCTTCTAGTTGCGTAAATAGAGGGGCCAGCTCACTACTCAGCATATTATTGTTTAGGGCCGCAATCAAAGCGTCTGCCCAGATTGTAATCGCTAAAGGCACGCTATCCATATGTCCCATGTAGTGAGGATTATGGAGATTTAACGAACGCGGTAAAATTTGCGATCGAACTTCCAGTAATAAATCCGACCAATCAGTGCCTCGATCGGGAATATCCAAATTGAGCGGTGAACTATCCTTGACGAAATCTTGTTCTTGCCGATCTAGCACAGCATCAGTAATCAGATCGACGAATGCATAACCTAGTTGCCTGAGTGTCTCGCGGTTATGTCGATCGGGATGGAGAAATTGAGAGTCTAATATTCGATCGTGCATGAAGTTTGAGAGAGAGAAAAACCATCTTGTCCCCTCTCCATTGAAGGAGAGGGGTTAGGAGAGAGGGCTTAATCGGGACGCTCTTCGATCACTCGATCGACTAAGCCATATACGGCAGCTTCTTCGGCAGACAGAAAGAAATCGCGATCCATATCACGCTCGATCTTTTCTAGTGGCTGACCAGTCCGAGTCGCATACTCTTTGTTGAGTTGATGTTTGATCCGAATAATCTCACGCGCCTCAATTTCGATATCTGTCGCTTGCCCTCTAGCGCCGCCCATCGGTTGGTGAATCATGATCCGAGAGTTAGGCAAGGCAAAACGCTTACCCTTTGTGCCAGCCATCAGCAAGAAAGAACCCATCGAAGCTGCCAGACCGACGCAAATTGTCGTGACATCAGATTTGATATGTTGCATCGTATCAAAGATCGCCATTCCCGCCGTAACTGAGCCACCTGGAGAGTTGATGTACAGACGGATATCTTTACTGCTGTCTTCAGAATCGAGGTAAAGCATTTCCGCCACGATCGCATTCGCCATGCCATCATCAATCTCTCTACCTAAAAAGATAATCCGCTCAATGAAGAGACGATTATAGACTGAAATCCATTCAGGGTATGGCGATCCAGGAGCGCGATAAGGGACATTAGGTATTCCAATTGGCATAGTGTTTTACCGTAATTTATCAGTAGTTAATGTTAGTAGTTAGCAGATAATTTCGCTCGATCGACAGAATCGACAATCGATCAGACACTCACAGGCAAAGCTTTGGGCAGATCTTTACGGCTTTCCAGCACCTTGTCAATTACCCCATACTCTTTAGCATCTTCAGCACTCATGTATGAGAGTCGGCTCAGATCTTTGGAGATTTTTTCCTTGGTCTGTCCAGTGTTGCGGGATAAGATATCAATCAAAGTTTGGCGGTTTTGCACCACTTCATTCGCCCGAATTTCGATATCGGAAGCCTGTCCTTGGAAAGCTCCATAAGGCTGATGCAAGACAATGCTGGCGTTTGGCAAACTGGCACGATAGCCTTTAGTCCCCGCCGAGAGCAACATTGCCGAGGCTCCTGCTGCCATGCCGATGCAGATCGTATGCACTGTAGGCTTGATATAACGTAAGGTGTCGCTGATCGCAAACGCTTCGGTTTCAAACCCAGCCGTACCACCAGAGTTGATATAAACGTAGATCGGTTTTTCGGGATCGTCGTATTGTAAGTACAGCAACTGCGCCACAATTAGCTCTGTGACTTGATCGCTCAAAGCTGTACCGATGTAGACAATACGCTCATTCAGCATCAAAGAAGGCAGATCGCGTGGACGAGGGCGATACATCGAGTCCCCACTGTATCCAGCTTGTACAGCCTGATGTTCAGGCAGATAGGGTTGGTTCATAGTTTGAGTATTAGTGATGCTGATAAACGCTAGCTTATCACAGCGTTTTTACCCGAATTTGTCTCGATCAGGTAGTGTTACCCGCCCTTAGCTCCCAGACCTCCTCAACCAGTATTAGTAAACCAATTTTCAACCCTTAAATCATTTGATGTATTCAAATAAAAACTGCCGTTTTTGGGATTCTGCTAAACGTAAACAGCCATACAAAAGCTCGTGCATTGTAACTGAAGCGATTGCACTTTCTCGTTGATGGTTAGTCAGTTTCTGAACCACATTAGCGTTAGGAGTTAGGCGGTTAGCTTCTGAAATCACATTTGTGTCTAATAAATACCGTAGACTCAAAACTCAACCTCTCTACCAATAGAGCGATCGCGCACATCATCAAAATCGACATCATCAAAATTAATGTTCTCTTGCTGCATCCTTTCTCGGAACCTCAAAGTCATATCCCAAAAGCCATCTTGATTGTTGTCTGATGTAGTAATATCTTGTTCCTGTGGCAAAGGCGTTACTGCATTCTCCAAAATCAAAACGATCTGTTCTTCCAAGGTTCGCTGATACCTTTGAGCAAGATTTCTCAATTTTTCGATCACAACAGGCTGACCAATTTCTAAAATAATCTGCGTCATACTAGCTCCTTAGATTTTGTTGTAATACACCAATTCTGTTATCCCCCGATTATGCATTTTCACTCATGGTAACAGCAATCTTATCGATCGGCGAAATGGTAGGGGGGGAGAGCTTCGCTTAAATCTAGCTGCCAAGCAGGATGGTGAGACTGCCACTGGATGAGGGATTCACGGATCGACTGAGCTTGAGTGGGATTGAGCAGAATAAATGCTTTGATATCTTCTGAGGTTTGAGCAACGCCTGTTTGGAGTTTTTGGCTGGAGGCATTGAGCAAGGTGCTCAAGTCGTTATATTCCTGCTGCTGTTTCGATCGAACTTCTTGTTGTTGTAAATAGAGCGTGCGCTTAGCAACCAGATAGTCTTTACCCTTTAAGTCTTCTGTTGGCTGCGAGATTTTAGGTGGGGTGAATTTACCTTTGAGCACATACTCGGCACAGCCTGAGAGTTGCTGGAGTCGATCGACGAGAGATGTGTGATTCGATCGTAAATATTCTTCTAAAGCTGACTGTGACAAAAAAACTGTGCCAAAGCGCAAAGGCAGTAGGCTGGATGATTGCTCAAATAATGCGCTAAACAACTCACCTATAACTCGATCGTGTCCTAGAACTGCCTGTAAAAGTTGTTCTTCGCCCGCTTGCTCTAATACCTGCACATTAATCTCAGTCTCTACGGCTGCGATCAGATCATCAACCTGTAAGTAATGAATTCGATCTTGAATCCCCTGAGGTTCGATCGATGGCATCGGTGCAGGCAAAATTGCGAAGGCGTAGATCATTGCTGATTAGAGCCTTTACCGAGAGAGATTTTTGGGAAGAGACTTTTGGATTTTTTGGGCAAATTTACACTCATAGTTTGATGAAAGTCTTCTTGTACTTTCTTCGTGAGCTGGTTAGAGATAGTCTTGACGATGTGTGATAGCACTGTATCACCTGTATTTTGGATCGCCTGTTGGGGGAAAGCATGAATAAACTTAGGAAACTGCAATGTTACGGTTAAATCCAATTGCCATTCCACGCTAGTAAACACAGGAAAACCATCAATCTCAGCCTCAGAACCTGGCTTTTCAGTTAGCTCCATCACCGCCTGAAAGTCCACATCATAGCCCTGATATGCTTGTCCAGGGATCGGCACAGTGACAATCCGAAAAGCTCCTCGATCGCCAGGCAGCAAATCTAAGCCAATTCTGGGATCGACTTTATATCCCAACGAACCCACGCCACCAATGCCCAGCGCGTAAGCATTTTCACCAATCGATTCAGCTTTCATGGGGCGAGCGCACCGACAAAACCAACCCTGATGAGCATCGAGATATTTCGCCACAGTTTCGGCACTGGCATAGAGATCCATATAGCCCAAAAACCGATTCCGAAAATGCGTCAGTGGTTTTTTATGTTCTGCCGTAGATTCAGATGTAGATGCTTTTCGATCGAATTCATCCGACTGGTCAAGCGTTCGATCGGAATTTTGGGTTAGATGTTGCGCTGACCGATCGGTCAGATCTAGCTGGTCGAGAACTTCTGGCTCGTCTAGCAGTTCCAACTCTGCCTCTTCCTCAGCAAACCCGCTAAAATCTAGCTCCGCAATGTCTGGGATCGTCGTACTGGTTAAATCTGGCTTCATTGCAACTTTTCCCCTCGATCGCTTAATACTTCGCTAATAGTAATGTTGCACAGTAAACCTTGATTTATTGCAAGCTTAGACACAAGTTTAACAATTTCTTTGTAATGTTCAGAGTGTTCGATCGAAATCCCACATAATAGATCTAAGCTGATTACAGTCCAAAGGTTAGCTGAATACCCGAAAAGTCATCGATTTCGTACAATAGACAAGAACAAAGCAGTAGTCGATATCTGAGGATAAATTATGACTCCGCGTCCAGCCGTAATGGCAGCCGTCGAAAAACTCAACTATCGAGTCACAGTGGGTGATGTTGCGGCCCAGTCTGGCTTGGATTTAAACCTGGCTGAGCGAGAGCTACTTAGTCTTTCGACCGAGGCGGGCGGACATATGCAGGTGGCCGAGTCGGGTGAAATTGCTTACAAATTCGATCCTAACTTTCGTAATGTCCTGCTCAGTCGTTCGTTTAAGCTACAGGTGCAGGCTTGGCTCCAGTCAGCGTGGAAATGGCTATTTTCCTTGATTCGGATCTCTTTTGGGATTTTGCTGATTGTTTCGATCGCGATCGTGGTGATCGCGATTATTGCAGCATTGATTGCAATCCAGAGCCAGAGCCGTGATGATAATGATAATCGACGTGATGATCGCTCTTCTGGGGGAGGATTCTTCCCTAATATCTGGCTTTGGTGGGGCAATCCTTTCTCGACTTTCAGCCCTAACTATTACGAAAACAGGCGGCAGGTTCGTTCTAGTGACGAGGGCGAGAAGATGGGCTTTTTAGATAGCGTATTTTCTTTTCTGTTTGGTGATGGCAACCCGAATGCGGATTTGGATGAAAAGCGGTATCGTTCGATCGCCAAAGTCATCCGTAACAATAACGGTGTGGTCACAGCAGAGCAAATCGTACCTTTTCTCGACGACCTCGGACAAGTTTCGGAAGGGTACGAAGATTACATGATTCCAGTCTTAATCAAGTTCAACGGTCAGCCTCAAGTTAGCGATCTTGGCGCGATCGTCTATCAATTTCCCGAACTCCAAAAAGTTGCCTCAGAACGCCAGAAAACTCAAGTTAATGACTACCTCACCGAAGATCGCTGGGAATTTAGTAAAGCTGGGGGTAGTCGTGTAGGGCTATCGATCGGACTAGGCGTATTTTATTTTGTCGCAGCTTTATTCCTTGGTAGTTTGTTACAAGATCCGCGACTAATCGGACAATTAACAGGCTTTCTGGGATTTGCGTCGGCTGCCTATGGGTTCTTGCTCGGTTATGCGATTCTGTTCTTGACTGTTCCTTTAGTGCGTTATTTCGTACTCAAATTTTTGATTAATCCTAAAATCGCTGCAAGAAATCAACAGCGTGTGGTGAGATTTAACCAACTCAAGCAGTTATCCGACGCGCTCAAACAAAAACTAGATTTCGCTCGTCAGTTCGCCACCTCGCAAGAAGTGATCGGTGCGGATAATTTGGCTTACACCACCGAAACCGACCTCAACGATCAGGAATATCAAAAATTGCTTAAGGAAAGGGATGCTAATCGCGATCGACCTTAATCTTCTTCATCCTAAAAGTTATGCTGACTACTTCGGTTGAGAACTTGCGCGACAATTTTGAGAGTAAGCAGACAGGCATGGTTTTGCTCGAACCTGTAAGCTGGCAAACCTATCAGAAGCTACTTATCGAGTTAGGCGATCATCGCACTTCACGTTTTGCTTATGACCAAGGATATTTAGAAATAACCATGCCATTAGAATTGCATGAAACGATCAAACGTTTACTAGAAAGGATTGTTGACACTTTAACGGAGGAGTTGAATCTAGATGTTAAAAGTTTTGGTTCCACAACTCTCAATCGTGAAGATATAGAACGGAGTGCCGAACCAGACTCTTGCTTTTACATCCAAAATGCCGATCGAATCCAAGGTCGAATATTAGATCTAGACATCAATCCACCACCCGATCTAGTAATTTAAGTGGATTTAACCAGCTCATCCAGCCGACGGTTAAAGATTTACAGCGATCTCGGCGTTCCTGAAATATGGCAATATACCAAGAAAGGGATGACGATTAATCGATTGGATGGCGAGGGTAAGCAATACCTAGTGTGTGAATTTAGCCCGACTTTTTCGATCGTTTCCGCCGCAGTACTCGATCGATTGCTGGCAATGGCTGAAACCGAAAATGATGGCGCAATTATTCGATCGCTCCGAACTTGGATTAGAGAACAGGTCTAAGTTATCTCTCTACAAGTCTGACACGGCTGTTTAAGTAGTTCATCACCGCAGCGACGATCGAACTCAGACCAAGATAAATCAGCATAATTAACAATATGACTTCGATCGATCGACCTGTCTGGTTAAAAGTCGTGGAGGCAATCGCATAGACATCTTCATAACCAATCGCGATCGCCAGACTAGAGTTTTTTGTAATGTTGAGATATTGCCCAGTTAAAGG
>JARCMB010000173.1 GCA_030248825.1 Pseudanabaenaceae cyanobacterium MP8IB2.15
CCATCACTTGGTCAGGTGGTGTAGCAAACACGACTTTATCAAATTCTTGGATTTCACCATTCGATCTCGTGATTTTCACCGTATCTGGGCTGCGGTAAATATTGGCAATCTCCGCACTTAGAATAACTTCACCCTTAAACCGTTCTAAAATCTTCTCAATGTAAGAGTAGACCCCGCCTTCAATCCTCAGCCAGTCAACTGAAATATAATCACGTAACATCGGTATGGCAAGTTCGGCAGGAAAGTTATCAATTAGTTCAAAGGGGATTGAGTAGCTGTACATCGTCATCAACTTCAGCCAAACCTGACTAATATTCTTGTTATTCAAATACTTCGATAATGGCTGGTTATAAAAATCTTCCATCTCGGCAAATCGTGTTTCCATCCACAGTCCCACAGAACTGGCATGGATCAGATCGAATCGCAGATATTCCATCAGGCGTTCGAGACCTCGATAATTCTTGTCGATCGAGACTCCCGATAAAAAATGACTGCCATCTTTTGGGAATAAAGATGAGCCGATACTGACAGGTTTTAGTTCCACTTCTAGCTCTTGCATGAGCGCGACGAAATTATGAAATACGGTCGGAAATTCCAGTACGCCACATTCCAATATTCGATCGCAATCAGATTGGTTGGGCTGCACATTTTTGTTTAATGTGCGAATATGTCCTCCCAGCATGGGTTGCTGCTCAAACACAGTGACATGATGTTTTTGTTTGTCAAGCAGGTAAGCTGTAGCCATGCCACTAGAACCACCACCGATCACGGCAATTCTCATGGCTGTTCACCTAAAAGCACGTCACCAGATAATCGTTGATACAAGAGCGCCCCTGTCCAAAATGTGGGCGCAAAACCTGGATAGCCTGATGAAGCATTACAGAAATAGAAATGATTGAGGGAGGTTTCGTGATTTAGCCTGCCTAAACCCATGTTGCGCGGTGTCAGACTAGAGCCGTATGAATTTCCATTGGGACACCAACAAAAGCGTTCATTCGTAGTGGGGCTGCCTGTGATATGGAAGACCATATGCTTCCTGAAATCAGGTACATAGTGTTTTTCCACAATATCAAGTATGGAATCAAAGATTTCCTGCTTTTTCTGGTTGTATGCCTTGCGATCTTTCTCCAATAATTGCTGAAAGTAGCCGTAATTTGCCACGGTCAGAAATTCGACAATTTGGCAATCTTCTGGGCAATCTCTACTCGCTTCCGTCAGAAAAGTTGGCGTTGTGATTGCAAAGCTAGGATTAGAAAAGTCATTACGTTCATACATCTGAGCAAAGGCTTCATTCAAATCCTCATGCCCTGTATGAAAGAGATTCCATTTACCAAATCCATATTCTCGGAGATCGAGATCTTTGACAACACAATAAGCCATGTAGTTGGACGCAGAATAGTCATAATTGAGCTTTTGACGTATTTTTTTGGAGAACTTTGTCTCACCAATCATTTTGGCGGCTTTCTTTGGGTCAATGTTGCAAATTACAGTTTCGCCCGTAAATTCATGGGTTTGATGGGTGATCAGATCGATCGACTCCACGCCCATAACCGTCCGATCTGTAACTTTAAAATTTATGACTTCATGATTTAGCAATACTTGCCCACCATTAGATTCGATCGCTTTGACGAGGGAGTTAATCACATGCTCAAAATGTTGAGTAGGATAAAAAGCTCCTGCTTGATAGCCCCTGAACAGGGAAATCCAAGCATAGAAAGAGAGTTGATTTGGTGGGAGTAAAAAATCTGGCCATTGGGAAGCTAATAAGGTTTGAGCAGCTTGCGGTAGTTGGAATTTATTGAATACGTCCTGAAGTGTGGAATTGAGATATTGGATGGCACAAGCTACCTCACCTGCATGTTTGAGTAATTCCATTGGTTTCAATGGCGGCGCAAGTCTTTTTAAACCTTCTCCAGTTTTCTCAACTTCATTCACAAACTGACGAATTCGATCGACATGATCGGGAAATAGCTTTGATAAGCGTTGGATTAGTTCTTCTGGTTCTGATGGAATATCTAATGCATATCCCGCCATTCGCATATGATCGAAGCCCGATGGGTCGTACCGCTCAAAGGTGACCTCCCGCTCTAAACCCAGCTTCTTCAGTACCCGATTTACCGTATGTCCTTCACCGCAATCCCAAACATAGTGAAACTGAGCATTGAAGGTATATTTTTTCGCCATCGTAAACGTGTGCCCAAAACCGCCTGGATGCTCGTGAGCTTCAAGAATTTGCACAGTCTTACCAGATTTTGCCATCAAAGCCCCAAAGACTAATGCAGATAATCCACTGCCAATGATTAAATAATCTGGTTTCATATAGCGATCTCTGTAGGAATGTTTAGGATAAAATCTTAATTACTTCTGACTACTTATTCCATCAGTGGTACGCCCACTCATTTCATCGGGATGAATGCGATAGATTGCCATGACCTCTGCGCGTCCCCAAGCGTCGATCCAGGTGCGATTGAGTGCAGGAGAAAAAGTTGGATTTCGCTCTTTAATCAAATGCATCGCTCGATCGATTTCTGCTTGCTGGGTGAGAAGTTCAGCTCGACCGTTGACAATCACGCTACGCCAATGGGTCGGATTATTTATATCTTCAACCTGCAAACAGATTTCGGGATTTGCATCGATGTCATGGGTCTTCATGCCAATCGTGGTAAATAGAAAAATAACTTCATCTTCGAGATAGAAATGCATTGGCATTACATAGGGTTTTCCTTCATGGATAAAACCAAGATGACCATATCCTATTTGATGCAAAAATTCATGTATTTCTTTCTTTCCCATTTCATCAATATCTAACATCACTATTCTCCTTTTATAGATTAATTAAAAATTAAGTTGATAGATTTTTTGCTTAATCAGGTCAGACATGGTTTGCATGTCCAAAATTTAGTGAAATATAGACTCAGCTTAGTAGCTGAAGCCTAGAAATCATCTCTATCCAATGGCATATTTTTTAGGGCTATGTCAAAATTAAGGCATCTTTTGCCTCGTCTGTGAGCTGTTTTAGGTCGGGGAGTTCTGGCATGACCTTCATGATCGTATGCATGTTGTCGATCGAGATATGATCGATCGAGATACGATTGATCGGCTAGTCAAATCACACTCAAGAAAATACTTGCTGTTAACAATATTACAAACAATGTTAAAAATGTTTTAAAATTATTCATAATCAAACATCTGACTCACAAGAGATTTTAGGAGAAATATTATGGCGTTAGTATCATTGAGGCTATTGCTGGATCATGCCGCAGAAAACGGCTACGGCATTCCAGCCTATAACGTTAATAACATGGAGCAGATCCAGTCGATCATGCAGGCAGCCGCAGAAACCAATAGCCCTGTAATCCTGCAAGCTTCTCGTGGAGCGCGTAAATATGCTGGAGAAGCCTTCTTGAAGCATTTGATCTTAGCAGCAGCAGAAACCTATCCTGATATCCCGATCGCGATGCACCAAGATCACGGTAACGGCCCATCAACCTGTTACTCTGCAATCCGTCACGGTTTTACGAGTGTGATGATGGATGGCTCACTCGAAGAAGATGCCAAAACACCTGCTAGCTACGAGTACAACGTCGAAGTAACCCGCTCTGTGGTCGAAGTTGCTCATGCTGTTGGCGTTAGTGTCGAAGGCGAACTTGGCTGCCTTGGTTCCCTAGAAACTGGCATGGGTGATAAAGAAGACGGTCACGGTTTTGAAGGCACACTTTCTCACGATCAGCTCTTGACCGATCCAGATGAAGCTGTAGACTTCGTAACCCAAACTGGGGTTGATGCTCTAGCTGTCGCGATCGGTACTAGTCATGGTGCTTACAAGTTCAGCCGCAAGCCAACTGGTGAAATCTTGGCAATGGATCGGATTGCCGAAATCCACCGTCGTCTGCCTAACACTCACTTGGTCATGCATGGTTCTTCTTCTGTTCCTGAAGATTTACTGGAATTGATCAACAAGTACGGCGGTCAAATTCCTGAAACCTATGGTGTACCTGTAGAAGAAATTCAAAAGGGGATCAAGAATGGTGTACGTAAGATCAACATCGATACTGATTGCCGTCTAGCGATCACTGCGGCAGTGCGCGAAGCTCTAGCTCAAGCTCCCGCCGAATTCGATCCTCGCCACTTCCTCAAGCCATCGATCAAGTACATGCAAAAGGTATGTGCCGATCGATATAACCAGTTTGGCGCAGCAGGCAATGCTAGCAAAATCAAGGCTGTATCTCTAGATGACTTTGCTGCTAAGTATGCCAAAGGAATCTATGCTGCGCCTAAGCGTCAGCCCGTAGCTGTATAGGTAATCTGTTAAACAAACAAAAAGGAGGCGTTGCAAGTCAACGCCTCCTTTTTTAAGTTTTAATTAATAATGAGTCTAAAGTGTTTGCTGATTGCTAGGGCGAATACGACTTGGTGTTGTACCCGACTCAGGTAAAGACTTGTATTGTTCACCAATTAAGTCTTTGCTGACCTGTAATCGCTTGCCTGTAATTGTGATGCCGTTTTCACGCACCAATACGACAGAAACCCATCGATCGCCTTCGTTGTAGGGAGCTTTACCAATTCTGAACATGCCTCCAGATCTGAGGGCTTGTAGATTCACAGTTGACTCTTTGAGATAGCTATCGGGATTAACAGATTCTTCTAATACCGCACCCAATAAGAGGCTAGCACCGAGAGGTTCTGTCACGACTGCATCAAGCGCATATTCTCGCCCCACCCCAATCTTGTTGGGCATCCGTAACTCGACTTCGGGTGGCTTCTCGCCAGAAGTAAGTGAACTGCCTTCAGAAAGAATTTCCTGCTGGGAGATCTGCCAACTACTGCCACGATTTGAGTAAGTCTGCACAGAAGTTAGCTGGGCCTCTAGCTTGAATTTTGTTGCGCCATCACCTCTGTTACCTTGGGCGCGGGTAGCAGTTTGCACCTTATATGTATCACCAGTGCGCTCCCATTTCACCATTTCAGTGCGATATTGCAGGTTAGGGTACTTTTGCCACAGAACTTCTAAAGCCCGCCTTAGTGTGTCTTTAGTCAGCCCATCGCTATTTTTGAAGTCAGGATCGTAAAACTGCATGGCAGCATTGAGATCGCGATTGTTTGCCGCCGCATCGAGTGCGGCGATCGAATTGACTAAGCCCGCAGGAGCCTGATCGGGAGTATTAGCCCAAGCATAATTCATCCCAAAGTCTAAACGAGGTAAACCTGCGACTTGAAATAAAAATTTTGGCAGGGGAACAACCAGACTCAGAGAAGTTGCCAGCGTAGCTAAAAATAGGAGGGTGATGCGCCGATTCATATTTAGTTATAGTTTAGTTAAAGCAGTGAACTTAACCGATCTACTCATTGTTGAGGGATCTCTGTGATTTCTGCGATCACTCAACAATGATAAAACATTAATAAACGAGTTACTCTTCCTCAGTTTCTTCAGCTTCAGTAGGATAGAAGAAGCCATCATTACGACCTGTAAGGATAGATTTGCCTAGAGAGATCGCCTTTTGTGCAGATACTGCGGCTTTGTTCTTCCAAACGGCTTTACGCATATTCCGCTTTGATTTCGATGTCTTTTTCTTAGGGCATGCCATGATCGTAAGTTAAAATTACAAGTTAGATTTTTACAGCTTTCCCATTCTAAGGTAAGGTTGTCAATTCTGGGGATTATTCCTGAAATATCCATCGCCACAAGGGATGCTCGCTACCTTTAGTTTGAATTTGGCACACCTGCTGAGTTAAGTCTCTGTACTCCCTCTGGCTGATGCCCCACAGAATATGCCAGCTTTGCCAAAGCAGGGTTGATAAAGTCATACCAACACATAAACCAATGCCAATGAACGTGAGTCGATTGCTTTGAAGACTCACTCTCACAGCCGCCCAAGTGAAATATTCCAGCCACATCGCTAGATCGTGCCGCAGCCGCCACAGACAGTAAGCCCCTAAAGTTGCCCAGAGTAAAAGCACAACCGTCCAGCGTAACCAGAGTTGCACCTGAAGCAGTCTTTGCACCTGACGGTCTAGCAGTCTTCGATCGAGATCGCTACTAGAATCACGATCGAGGTCGGAGTCATTCATATCAGGCCTCGGCGATTTCAGGTGGCTTAGGGGTTGACTTGATTTGACGATCTCGCCACCAAGCAAGCAAAATACTGGCATTAAAAATGCTGGAATACGCTCCAGATATAAAGCCGATAATCAAAGCTAGGGCAAAGTACTTGAGCGTCGCGCCCCCAAACAGAAAAATTGCAACTAAGGATAGTAGAGATGTCAACGTCGTGTTGATCGATCGAGCGAGAGTTTGGTTGACCGAAATGTTCACTAGATCGTCAAAGCTATGGGTGTCGCCCATAATCTTCAAGTTCTCACGGATTCGATCGTAGATCACGACAGTATCATTCACCGAGAAACCAATGATTGTCAGCATTGCCACAATAAATAGACTATCGACTTCGACCCCTATAGTCAGTCCCAAAATCGCGAAAATACCCACTGTGACCAGAACGTCATGCAGCAGAGCAACGATCGCAAAGAAGGCGTAGTCAAGTTGAAAACGAAATGCGAGGTAGACGGCAATGCCTAGAAAAGATAATCCCAGAGCCAGTAACCCAGAGGTGAGAAGCTGACCGCCGACCGCAGGCCCAACTTCATCGATCTGGATCTTTTGAGGATCGGGCTGACCGAACTTACCGATCACGCTCTCTAGGGATTTTTGCAGTTGCGCTCTCTGCTCAGTTTCCAACTTGATTGTTTGGACTAATACGCCTCGACCATCCTGCCCGACCAATTGGATTGTGCTGTTGGCATAGCCTTTTTCTGCCATCACCTGACGCACTGATACGATGTCGATCGGTTTGCCACAGTTGCCTTTACTTTCACAGACTAACTCTAGGGTCAGGCGCGTTCCACCTGTGAAGTCAACCGCAGGATGCAAAGGTAGACCCGTCTTTTGCCACGAAACGATCATGGCGATGATTCCTGCGAGGATCAATGCCGCCGAACCGAGCAGGTAAGGGCGACCGTGCCTAATTACATCTAACTTCATAAGGTTGCACCAGTAGTCTTGTCGTTCTTGTCGATCGATTTGTCATATAGCTTATTCTCGTTAGCCTGAACTGAAGCAGGCTTGCCAAAGCTTTTGATGCCGTAAAATTCGGGCTTCCGTAACTCAGGAATACCGATCAAGGTTAAAAGCAGGACGCGGCTACAGGTAATTGCCGTGAACATACTGACGATTACGCCAACACCAAGTGTTACCGCAAAACCTTTAACCAAACCCGATCCTAGCCAAAATAATGCGCCGCAAGCAATTAACGTGGTGACGTTGCTATCGAGAATGCTCGACCAAGCGCGGTTAAATCCTGCTTCCACTGACTTGTATAAACTTCTTCCCGCTAGCAATTCTTCACGAGTGCGCTCAAAAATCAGCACGTTGGCATCAACCGCGATCCCGATACTGAGAATAAAGCCAGCAATCCCAGGTAAAGTGAGCGTTACACCCAGCAAACTAAACAAAGCAAAGGTAACGATCGCATAGACAATTAAAGCGATATCTGCCACCACACCCAGAAGGCGATAGTAGACAATCATAAACACCAATACCAAAAATAGCCCTGCCATCCCAGCATAGATGCTGCTCTGGACGCTATCTGCGCCTAGACTTGCTCCCACGGTGCGGTTCTCGACAATTTTGACTGGTACAGGTAAAGCCCCTGCACGAAGTTGGAGTGATAGATCGCTTGCTTCTTCTAAGCCAAATCTGC
>JARCMB010000015.1 GCA_030248825.1 Pseudanabaenaceae cyanobacterium MP8IB2.15
ATCCGTCGTCAACTCGCCGAACAGCTTGTGATCGATCGACAGTGGCTCACTGCTGCTACAGTTTTTGCTAGCCCTCTACCTGCCTTAGATCTGGTCGCTGGCGTGGCGATCAATACCCAGTTGCTAATCGAACTAAGTCGCCTGTACGATCGATCCCTATCGATTTCACAAGCTAAACGGACAATCACCATTCTTGCTCAGATTCTAGTTAAGCTTGGTGGTGTCGAAGTTGCGAGTGCGGCGATCGGATCTTGCCTCAAAACTAATGCATTGACTTACGCGATTGGTGGTTCTGTCCAAGCGGTCAGTGCTGCTTACCTAATCCACATTGGCGGTATGAGTTACATCGACTACTTAGAACAAGAGCCAGAAATTCAAGCATCAACAGACATGATAAAAACTGCCTTGAGCAAGTTTTGTGAGGTTAAGATCGACCAAACAAATGCTCAGGGCAGTAAGTTTTTTAAAGATTTCGCGCAAAACTTTGCTAGTTCGGCAATCGATCGAATTTCTAATAGAAACAGTAATTCAGGCGAATTACATATCTCCACCTTTAGCAGCTAGCAAGAAAATTACAACAGGGCCAGACACGAGCACAAGAGCAAGGCAAGTGAGTTGGAAGATCACTTTGAAATTAATACCTGTCAGAAATCCAGTGATACCGTCAAGAAATTCCATATAAGTTTCCCGAATAGCTTTAAATAAATTCTTTATTTGTTATTTTAGCAATCGATCGACACGATCTAAAGATCAATCCTGTTCTCTTCAAATTTATCGGCAGTGGAAAACCTTAACTCGCCCAAACAAGTTCTAGTCTGCCAGCACCATACCTGTCGCAAGGATGGCGCAGCTAGAGTTTTAGAAACCTTTCAAGCTCATCCAGTTGTAGATGTGACTGTATCTGGCTGCGGTTGCCTAGGATTATGTGGTTCTGGACCGATCGTGCTAGTCACTCCAGACAACACCTACTACTGGCACATTCGCCCTAAAAATGTACCGACTTTAATTGACCAGCACCTGCGGCATGGTCAGGTTGTCACAGATCTACTCCACGCCAGACTTCATCACGATCCGAATGAATTTCTCTAAATTAAAAACGCCCTTGAAGATCGATCTTCAAGGGCGTTAAAAAAAATAGATTGAACTAAATCAAAAATTACTTCTTGTTGATTTTAGGTGGTTCGCGAAAGAAGATCGCGAAAAAGAACAAGCCAACGATCATCGCAAAGATCAATGTATAAGTGATGGTTTCCATAATTGTCTATGCCTCAACAGCGCGTGTAGTTTTGTCACCAACTTTCTGGAATGCGCCCCATTCAACTTGCTCTTCATCAAGTTCAGGATCGATACCTGCAAACACATCACGGAACAAGGTACGAGCACCATGCCAGATGTGACCAAAGAAGAACAACAGCGCAAATACAGCGTGAGCAAATGTAAACCAACCACGAGTGCTGGTACGGAATACACCGTCAGAACCAAGTGTTTCGAGATCGAACTCAAAAGCCTCACCAAGTTGAGCTTGACGGGCTAAACGCTTAACTGTAGGAGCATCGGTAAAAGTCTTACCATTCAGTTCGCCACCGAACAAAGTTGCCGAAACACCCGCTTGTTCAAAGCTGTACTTCGACTCAGCACGACGGAAAGGAATATCAGCTCTAACCACGCCATCGCTATCTTGTAAAACGACGGGGAAAGTTTCAAAGAAGTTAGGCAAGCGACGTACAGTCAACTCACGACCATCTTTATCTGTGAATACAGGATGCCCTTCCCAAGCTTGAGCAAGACCATCACCTTTGTTCATTGGCCCGACGCGGAATAATCCACCTTTAGCAGGGCTGTTACCAACATAGTCATAGAAGGCTAACTTTTCAGGAATCGTAGACCAAGCTTCGGCGCGACTCTGACCTTTATCCATGCCAACTTGGACGCGGCGCGAGATTTCCTGTTGGAAAAAGCTGCTATCCCATTGATAACGAGTTGGACCAAACAATTCGATCGGGGTAGTTGCCGAACCGTACCACATAGTTCCCGCGACGATAAAAGCCGCAAAGAATACGGCTGCGATACTGCTAGATAAGACAGTTTCGATGTTCCCCATCCGCAGGGCTTTGTACAGCCGCTCTGGTGGACGCACCGTGAGATGGAATAAACCTGCAATAATGCCGACAATTCCCGCCGCGATATGGTGAGCCACAATACCACCAGCATTGAATGGATTAAACCCATCAGGTCCCCACTCTGGTGCTACAGCTTGAACGTGACCTGTGATCCCATATGGATCGGAAACCCACATGCCAGGACCAAATAAGCCAGTTAGGTGAAAAGCTCCAAAACCAAAACACAAAATGCCTGATAGGAATAAATGAATACCAAACATTTTTGGCAAGTCTAAGGCAGGCTCGCCAGTACGAGGATCTCTAAATAGCTCTAGATCCCAATTCACCCAATGCCAAATAGCAGCTAAAAACAGCAAGCCAGAAAGCACAATGTGGGCAACAGCAATACCTTCAAAAGTCCAGATGCCAGTATTAACAGCATTTTCACCAGTAAGGCTCCAGCCGCCCCAGGAGTCAGTAACCCCTAGTCGTGCCATAAAAGGCAGTACAAACATACCCTGCCGCCACATGGGATTAAATACTGGATCGCTGGGATCGAAGGTCACGGTCTCATAGAGAGCCATTGAACCTGCCCAGCCAGCTACGAGGGCAGTATGCATAAGGTGTGTGGCAATCAGTCTTCCTGGATCGTTCAGGAGAACTGTATGCACTCTATACCAGGGTAGTCCCATAAGAATTTATGTTCCTCTTTTAATACTTGAGTTAACGATGACGATTCTTAACGATTCTTTATTTTAACGACAAAGTTTCTAAACAGACTTAACTTTTCTTAGACCTTAAGAAATACATCGTCTGATTATAGTCTGGAGCGGTGCTGGGAGAAAGTATTGTCTGAGTCGATCTTTCTTCGGGGCTGAATCGCTTCTAAAAATGCTAAACTCATGTCTGACAAACAGTCCCATGATTCATCCAGCCTTTAGCTTTCCAGACTCATGCCAACTCCTAATTCTGCCCTGAGAAATACATTTGCTCGAACTGAGTCTAGACGACTTCACGATCTGTTGCCTCCAGAACTCCAAGCCTGGGTGAAAGTTTTACCTGCGGACGGCGTGCGACCGAAGCTAATTACTTGCGAAGAAGCAGGTGGTGATGAAGTTGTAATTCTGATCGATATGCTGCGTTGGGAACGGATGGCTCAAGATCAGAGAAATCTATTGTTTTGGCATGAGACCGCCCGCATTCAAAATGACTCTGTACCGAAAGATGGCTGGGAAGTGGCGGCACTGGCGGTAGGGCTTGGTGGTGCGGTTGGCGAACTATGGGTGCAAAACGGCATTCTATTTGTGTTGGCTCTGGCAATTTGTGGTGTGGCAGGTTTCCAGTTGTGGAGACGAGGTAGTAGCAAAAAAGATGTCAAAAGCCTAATCGAAGCAGACCAAGGCGCAATTAAGTTGGCGATGCGAAGTGGTTATGCTTTACCTGCGGCTTATAAAAGTTTGGGTAGTGCGTTGAAAATTATGCTGGGTGATGCGGGTAAAGGCAGGAATCGAGCGTCGATCGAAAAGCGGCTAGATGCACTGAAAGCTGAAGCATCAAGAGCTAGGCGCAATTACGAAGCAACTTAACTCGATCGAGCTGATTTACGGTAACCCCTAACTACTGAAATGTTTGGTTCGGGGCGACTGGAAATACAATGTAGAGATATAAATGTAAACTTAGCCGAAAAAGCTTAAGGCTTAAAATTTGGTAAATCACGATTATGTCAAGCATGAAAGAAAAGTTTGTGAAGAAAATTAAGCTCTGGGTTCGATCGATACTTGTTGTGGCTCTAGTCGCGACCACGGTGTCTAGTATTTTATTTAGTAATGCTGCGCCAGCGATGGCAAGACGTGGTGGTGGTCGAATTGGTGGTGGTTCCTTTAGATCTCCGACCCGTTCCGCTCCCGCTCCTAGCAACCGCAGCTATAGTGGCGGTAATAATTATTATGGTGGCGGCAGTAGCCTATTTTTCTTGCCCTTCTTGTTTAGTGGCGGTGGTGGCGGTGGCTTGTTTGGTTTGCTGATTATGGGTGCGATCGCTGCCGCAGTTTTACAATCATTTCGCGGCAATGCTGACACGGGTGGTGGCATCACTGGGCTGGATAGCAAAGTTACCCTAGTAAAATTGCAAGTGGGTTTGCTTTCTTCAGCGCGTGAGTTGCAAAGAGATCTTACTCGTCTAGCACAAGAGGCTGATACCAGTGACTCTGAAGGCTTGGCGTTAATTTTACGCGAGGCTACAGTCTCACTGCTACGCCACCCAGAATATTGGGTTTATGTGGCGAGTGCGAAGGAAGTCGCCAAGTTTGAGCAAGCTGAACAGAAATTTAATAGTCTGGCGATGTCACAGCGCAGCAAACTTAATTCTGAGGTACTCTCTAATGTCAATAGCCGTCTGATTGAAGGGCGCAAGTCTGCTGAGGCTCTATTAACACCCAGTGCATTAGAAGAAGATCCGAGTGAATACATTGTTGTGACTTTACTATTGGCAGCCGCAGGTGATTACTTGAACAATTTGCCGCAAATCAGGTCAGCTAGTGAATTAAGCCAAGCTTTATCTTCGATCGGGGCTGTACCTTCAGATCGAGTTCTGGCTTTGGAAGTTTTGTGGGAACCTCAGTCCGAAAAATATACGCTCTCATCCGATCAAGTTCTGAGTGTTTACCCCGAATTAATCAGGATTTAGGTTGGTAATTACCCTGAAGTCAGCATTGGCAATCTGAATCTCAATACTGAATAAATGACCAGATCTGATTACAAACTGTCCAGATCTGGTCATTTTTTGGAATATGTGCTATTTTGTATCGGCAAGTCTGCCCCCGCTACGCGATGGCAGGTATTGTGGTTTAGATGTGGTTTAAGTGTGAGGACTTAATTCAGATATGCTGACTAATATTAGCGATGCCGACTATTCTTTAATTACCCATGATGTCGATGCCTATGAAGATCATGCTGATGATCTGATGGACGACCTGTTTGGTGATGTCGAACATATTTTGAGTGTTAATGCTCAGGCTAAGCTGGCAAGGGTCAAATCTGCACCAAAGACGATCGGAAGAGATGCAGAACTAGATACCCGTCCAGGGGAACTGGTCACCACAAATGCTCTGAGTCTGACAAAAATCGATTTACCTTCTATGCCTTTACCACCTGTGTCAGAGCAGGAAATTATGTGGATCGAGCCTTACATGGCGCGTGAGACGGCATATGTAGCTAATAAGGCGCGTTTAATTCGCGATCGAAATCAGACTAATCAAGCTAGCAAGTTTTGGGATCGGCTATTACTAGGGACGGCTTGTGGCTCGGTATTATTGTCAGCACTAGTATGGGCTACAGTTTATGGTTTTCCTGGCAGTGCGCGGCGGATGTTTGCCCAATCGATCGTCAATCCAGCTCAAGTGCCCCAAGTCACGCCTGAGATCGCCAAGTTTACCGATGAAGTCCGTCATTCTCTTGCCTCTGCTAATACCCAGACTAGTTCTCAGTCCAGCAATGTTGCCTCACAGCCAAATCAAGTGCTACCTAACGGGCAAATTCTGCCACCAATCATCGGCACATCTGGAACTAACATTCAACCGATCTATATCCCTGTATTCCAACCGCCTGCGGCTGGTGTTATTGGTCTTGGCACGAATCTTGGGGCTATTCCTAGTTTGACAACTCCAACTACAGCAATGCCTGTAGCGGCTGCGCCAGCAGTTGCGCCTAGTTCGTCTTACACTTTGTCGGGGGTGCTGGATCTAGGCGATCGATCTTCAGTGTTAGTGAATATTGACGGCTCAGTTCAAGCGATCAAAGTCGGTGCGCCAATCAGTAATAGTGGTTGGGTATTGAGTCGGGTCAACCGCCAAGAGGCAACAATTAGACGTGGTAATGAGACTAAATCTCTAGTTGTAGGACAAAAGTTCTAGAATGGAGTGAACCTGCATTCGCTTGGAGTCTGGCATGGGCTTAATTGAAGATATCTCGCACTTCCTCGAAACTCGGCTGGAAGAATATATCCGCACAAATCCCCAAATTGAACTGCAAGCCCTAGATGAAAAACTTCGGCAGCAGGAATTTGAGGTTAACAAACTGATTGTGGAATTTCGCAGTCAAGAAAAGCAATTTCAAGATCAGATTCTGTCGATCGCGGAGGAAATCAAGCTCTGGCATAGCCGCGCCCAAAAAGCCACTGAAGCAGGCAGACAAGATCTAGCTAGTGCTGCCAACGAGCGTGAAGCGGCCTTATTACGGCAGGGCAATCAGGTTTGGGGGCAGATGGAGCTAATCAAAGAACGGCTTAAACCAATGGAGCCACTGCATAGCCGCATCAAAGAACGACAACAAGAAGTGAAAGTCAAACTCGCTGAAGCCGAAAAATCTCGCCCTCGCCCTGAACCAACTCCAACTTTTAAGTGGGAGAATCTTCAAACTCCCTCCAACGATCCCAACGATCCTCTAGAACAGAAGTTTCAACGTTGGGAAATGGACGAAGAGTTAGAGCGACTCAAACGTAAAATGGGACGTTGATTAACGAACTTAATCTGATATAATCGTTAAGCTTAAATTCGGTTTAAGTAACGGGACGTAGCGCAGCTTGGTAGCGCACCACTTTGGGGTAGTGGGGGTCGAAGGTTCAAATCCTTTCGTTCCGATAGTTTGGAGGGTTTTAGTTTAATTTCCTAGACTAAAACCAACAATAAACAATGACAATCCATGACTAAGAAGCCTTCAGTTTCTCTTGATTTAGTCAGAACAAAAACAGGCTGTAGTTAGAGTTAGGGTAAATACTGAGAAGGTAGTGTTGTAGATCTGTGGAAAAGAATTTAGACGACACGACAAAATTCAAGTCGATTGATGAACAGATTCCGTGATGCATTCCCCGTCCTCGCGAAGCAGGGCGGGGTTAAGAACGGTCGGGATTTTTGCTTTTAGGACTATCTTGGCTTTGGATGTACTGTTTTAGGGCTTCAAGAAGCACATCGAAGATAGCACATCCCAAAAACAGGTTTGCTCGATATAATAATTGGCATGGCAACACGACGCACCACTTTCCG
>JARCMB010000174.1 GCA_030248825.1 Pseudanabaenaceae cyanobacterium MP8IB2.15
AGCTATTAATATTCTCGAAACAGCCAATCCAGATTCTGATGAGTTCTGTCATGCCCTAGCCGAACTTCATGTTTGCACCACCATCTTAGAGCCATACTCAGAAGGAATGCTAGAAGCGATCGAGCAGTTTACAGAAGATGATTCTGTTTTGGCTGATTCATAAATCCTGTTTAATTTCCTAAAAACTAAAACAACGACTACACCAAACTCGCCTCAAGCTCGATCTCTGAAAACTTAATCTCAACCTTTTGATTGAGAGCACCAGCAATTTTCTGTAACATTGATATTGTGTGATCCCATTGCTCTCAATCAATAATGAGCCTAATCATAAATTTCACGGCGATGTCCGACTTGTTGAATAGTTGTGACTTTGGACGATTGATTAATTGTGTAAATCACTCGATAATCGCCAACACGAAGCTTAAAATAGCCTGACAGATTGCCAGTTAGAGTAAGCGGCGTAATTTGTTCAAAATTCTCTCCTAGCCATTGATTTTCTTTGCTATCCGTAGTTGGTTTATACGATCGATTTTGCCAAGATCGTCGATCGCTGCTGATGCAAACTCAATGCTACAGCTCATCCTAGTTAATCCCTAGTGCTTGCATAGCTTGGGAGGCAGGAACATTAGCCATTTCTTGCTGTTGTTATCTTAATAAACGCTCTACAACAGAAGTTTTTAACTTTTTTCCTTCGTCCAAATCGATATATTCTTCTAAAACTTCAATCACAACTTCACGGAGAAGTACTCGAAATTGTTCGATAGTTAATTCTTTTATCTGCATGATGTCACAAAAGTAGCGATCATTTGTTCAATGTTAAGCGATCGACCATCATAATCAGCATCCTCAAGCAATTCTCGATCGCTTTTACGATTATGTCCGATATACACCTTACTACATAGTATTTAGCGCTCATTTTTTGGTGAATGGGAGATTTTGCGATCGCCCCTTAATCTTGATGATTGATATTTGTGGAGATTTTGAGCGGCGGTACGCATCTCGAAGAGAATCACCCTCCTGTGCTAACTTCAACTACTTCCAACCGCAAAAAAGTATCATGGTAAAATAGCTCTATTAGATACTTGTTTTATGGTATTTCGACGGTAGCAAGCAATGAACATTGAATCTGTATTGTGCGATCGCAAAATTGTTCACTCCGATCCAGAAATTATGAGTGGAACTTTAGTCTTTGTAGGAACAAGAGTTCCCTTACAAACTTTTTTTGACTACCTAGAAGACGAAGAAGGATTAGTAGAGTTCTTAGACGATTTTCCATACTTGCGATCGCAGGTATTGTCTATTCTGGAAATAATTGCGAAGATGATGCTAAAACTAGAGCGAGTAACCTATGCTCGTTCTGCTTGACGAAAACTTGCTGAGCGCAAAGTTAAAAAAGCCATTGATAGATGCTGGACACTCCGTCAAAAATGTAAATGATATGGATTGGCGCGGAGTCAAAGATTGGGAGTTGCTGAGATTGGCAGATGCACACCCATTTGACGTTTTTATCACAGCAGACAAAAATTTACCCTACCAGCAAAAATTTCAAGGACTCCAGCTAAGAATAGTGGTACTCAATTCGAGAAGTACAAGCCCAGACTATCTGTTACCGTTAATTGCAAAAATTAGTGAATTTTTAGAATCATTATCCAGTGCCTCAATCACACTGATCAATGAGAACGGAGAAATAAGTCCTTTTTAATCATTTTCAGCAGATCACCCGCTCGGTTCGTCGTCCAAATTGACGATTTCACCATCAAAAAACTTAGCCACATTCAGAGCCGCAATCACATCAGGCGATTTTGGCATGTAAGCCTGATTCACTTGGTCGGGTGACTTTGGCTCAGAGATTGGTGGTTTGGGTGATGGATTTGATGACGCTTTCGTTGGGGAATTGGTGTGTGAGTTGGGTGATGCCGAAGGTGAAGTGGGCTGAGCGCGACTAGACGTTTGAGCGCCAGAAGCTGGAGAGCTAGAGGTTGGAGTTTGGGACTTTTTTGCAGTCGATCCTCCCTTCAGTACTTCAAACGTAACTTTGATTGGTCGATCGAACACTCTAGAACAGCACTCTTCCACTTCTTCACGTTTCTGCTCGGCAATTTTTTTGAAAGTCGGATTTTTGAGACCAATTCTGGCCGTAGTTTGATTGACATCAATAAACTGAGCATGGTCGTGGAGCAGACCTTTGGGTGCAGGTGATAGATAAGACATTAACTCTTGCCAAGCGGATTCTAGAGATGGGTTGGCTGGTTGTGTTGTGGACTGAGTTGTTGGTTGTGAGATTGACTCGACTGGGTTCTCAGCTACTCGATCGACGATCGATCCTGTAGTCGGCTCTGGCGACATTTCAGGCATAACTTCAGATCTAGCGACGACTTGCTGTACCTGTGACTGGATTCTGGGTTCAGGATTCTGAGGACTAGATCTTGTCTCCGTGCGAACACTACTCGGTGCGCTCACCGTTTGGACTCTGTTTGATTCGATCGAAATCGGCAGCAATCCCATCAAAGTCACCTCTAACCACAAACGCGGCTGAGTCGTGTTTTTGATCTGAACTTCCGCCGATCGAAGGTGTTGTTGTCCTGCTAGGATCACTTCGATCGATAAATTCGCAGCCTGATGCTTCAATCCTTCCCAGCCAGAGGAGGTCATTGCCACGAGATCCTGTCGATCACCAGCAGTTTTGGCAATCAGTAAGTCACGGTACATCCCTGCCAGATTTTGCAGCACGATCAACGGTTCGCGCCCCCGATCCATCACCCGTCGTAGCAGATCGATCGTCTGAGTGGAATTGTTCGTAGAGATCGACTCGATCAGCCCCAACAAATCTTTTTCGGGTACAGAGCCAACCAGTTCCCATACCGCTTCTACGCTAATTTCCCCTTCTAACAAACTCAGTTGATCGAGCAAACTCTCGGCATCGCGCAAACCACCCTGAGCGATTTGTCCCACCAAAGTCAGAGCTTCGGCGTGAATGTCGATCTTTTCGATCTGAGCGATCTTTGCCAAATGTTTGACCATAGAATCAAGCGGAATCCGCCTAAAGTCGAACTTCTGACACCGCGAAATAATCGTCGGCAAAACACGCTGCGGATCGGTGGTTGCCAAGATAAAAGTGACACGATCTGGTGGCTCTTCTAAAGTTTTGAGCAAAGCATTAAAGGCGGCATTGCTAAGCATGTGAACTTCATCGATCACATAAACCTTATATCTCGCCAGCACAGGGGCAAATTGAGATCGCTCGATTAACTCCCGAATATTATCCACACCTGTATTGCTAGCAGCATCGATTTCGGTAATGTCGAGTGCTGTACCTCTGGTGATTTCGCGGCACATCGAGCAAGTACCGCAGGGTGTTGCCGTGGGTTTGTCAAAGCTGATGCAGTTGAGCGACTTCGCCATAATCCGCGCCGAAGAAGTCTTGCCCGTTCCCCTCGCGCCTGTGAATAGGTAGGCAGGGGCAATCCGCTCTTGAGCCAAGGCATTAGTCAAGGTCGAAGCAATCGCCTCTTGCCCAACTAGATCGGCAAAAGTCTGGGGTCGATATTTATGGTGAAGCGGCTCATATCCCATCAGTAGAAAACCATGCAAAAACTAACTGTATGTCATTGTTTTGTCCGATTGTCGAAGAAATGAGTGACAGGCTAAAATAGGCGGCAGGCTAAGATGGCTACAAGTAAACTCTTCAATGTTAATGAATAGTTGCTCATTGATAATTGTGCATTGAATTAAGCGAGGTTTGGCAGTGAATCGTAGGTTAATCAGTTTGGCAACTTCTGCATTGGTGATGATTGGAGCAGTAGGGGTAAGCTCTTATATCACACAGCCAGCTTATGCTCAAGAAAGCGACGAGCAAGTAAATATTCGCGTCTATAAAATCGCCAGTCCTGCCGTGGTTTCGATTAAAGCAGGCAAGGCAACAGGTAGCGGCACAATTATCGATGCCAAAGGCTTGGTTTTAACTAACGCCCATGTGG
>JARCMB010000175.1 GCA_030248825.1 Pseudanabaenaceae cyanobacterium MP8IB2.15
GTAGAGCCGCCATTGCCAACCCCAATCACAAACAAGTCATTGCCATCGCCGCCTTCTAGAGTGTCAGCACCTCGATCGCCATATAAGAAATCATTACCTAAGTCTCCAAAGATCAGATCGTTGCCTTGACCACCGAGAACCGTGTCGTTACCTCTACCACCGCGCACAGTGTCGTTGCCCTGATTCCCATTAATGTAATCGTTGCTCTCATTCCCATTGAGGCTATCATTCCCTTCCAGTCCGCGCATGGTGTCATTGCCATCAAATCCCCTCACGACATCATCAAACTGAGTGCCGTCCAGAAAATCTACAGAACTAGTGCCATCTATAAATGCCATTGATTGACCTCTTAGTAATTATTCAAATTAAGTGAAAACATCAGATTTAGGTAATGTCTAAGTCTGAAATATTTTGCGATCTCTTGCCCCAAATTAGATCGCTCTTTAGACATAAATCTGCTAAAAAATTGCCATAGCTGAGTCAGGAGGAATTAAAAATACGTAGACTTTGATTCAGAACTATGGAAAAAAGCTAATACGGATACAAAATAACATGAAACAACCTAGGCAAGTGCTTCACATTCGCGCCTAAATATATACCAACTTCAGAACAACTAGTTGCAGAAATTCGCTTCGATCGAAATCTGAGCTAGCTGTGGTCATTCGGTCACCAGTTAACCTGATCTACAATATAAGTGTTTACAAAAGTACAAACATTTATACATACCGTTATGACAGTCGCCTATCCTCGCAAATTTCGGAATGAGTTGAGTGCTCAGGCAATCTTGGCGCAAGTGGTCAAGAATCGTGAAGTCCACATGGTAACTTTGAACCGCTACCGTTTTAACGAGCAGCGCAGTTGTAAGGATTTGACCGACTTAATCGAACGGTTAAATGGTCAACCTCGCGACATGGTGAAAGAACTCTCTCACCATGTGTCAGATGAGGCGCGTCATGCTTACTGGCTGACCGATCTACTCTACGATCTTGGCGAAGATGTCGGCACACCACCTGGATCTTCTTATATTGATGAATTTGAACGGTTACTCGACAACAATGCCAGTGCCCATCCAGAAGATATGCTGATCGAAGCTCTAGCGGCAATTAACGTTACCGAAAAACGTGGCTGTGAATATTTCTCAGCACATATTAAGGTACTCAAAAGTGGCGAGCAGACTCCTGAAAATATCAAGATCCGTGAAACGATCGAACAGATTATGCCAGAGGAAGTGGGGCATGTGCGTTGGGGCAATCGTAAGCTAGCAGAAATCGCGAAAAAGAGTCCCGCACACTATGCCAAAGTCGATGTCGCTAAGCGCAAATACTCGGCGATCGAACAAGCTGCGTTCGAGTCAGGCATGGATGTATTGATGGGAGCTGAGTTCCGCCGCGTCAATAACTTAATGAAGGTGGTAGAAACACTACCTATGTGGCAACGTCCGCAGTATTTGCTCGAAAAACTGCCTCAGACTTTGCTGTCTCCTGAACTCCAAAAGACTCGGATTGATTTAGCGCAGAAGGCTTGGGAACGCGATCCAATCTCATTTGTGCAAAATTTCATTCCAATGTTTTTTAGTGCCGATCTCAAGTCAGCTCAGAAAGCCGCCCATAAGTAGCTTTCGATCGAGCTAAAGGCAAAAGCCCAAAAACACTTAGCCCTGAGTTGCTACCCATAAATGTAAGACTTAGAGCAGGAATTTGTTCCAAGCCCTTATAGTTCGATCATTCATTTTGTTGCTAGCAACTTGGGCTATTTATGGCTGTTACAGAAGTAAAACCGATCGCCTTGGATGAGTTTCTAATAGTGATGGCAGAAATAACGCGAGAAGAACTCACCGAGAGAATAGCCGCAGGCAAAGATCTAATAGGATTGGATTTGTCTTGGCTAGATTTGAATGAAGCAGACTTGTCGGGCGCAAATTTACAAAACGTTAACCTCGAAGGCGCGGATTTATTTAAAGCCAATCTTTCTAGAGCTAATCTGACCAAAGCTAATCTCTATGGTGCATATATGTTTGGCGCAAATTTAGAAGGAGCTAATCTCACTGAGGCAAACCTCACTAGAGCCGATCTAGAGTCAGCGAATTTATCTCATGCCAATTTGACTGACACAAACATGATTGGGGCTAATCTAAGCAAGGCTTCGATCGATAAAAGCCCAGCAATTGCAATTCAAATTTTGACCAAGAAATAGGACTCGTGGATCTTGTTTGCTAAGACTTGCCAAGTAGTTGATTACGGAGTTTTCGGATCTGGTCGCGATATTGGGCAGCTTGCTCAAATTCCTGTTTTTTAGCGGACTCTTGCATTTGAGATTCTAATTGCTGAATTAGTTCGGGAATGTTGTCTAGAGAAATATTGGCAGATTGACTGACGGCATAATTGATTTGCTGTTCGTTGAGACGACGAGATACTGAGAGGAAATCTAAAATCGCGTTGCCAGACTTTTTGATAATGGATTTCGGTTCGATGTTGTGATCGAGGTTGTATTGCGTTTGAATGGCCCGTCGTCTTGATGTTTCGGCGATTGCTTTTTCCATGCTAACGGTCATTCGATCGGCGTACATGATCACCTGTCCGTTGACGTTACGGGCAGCGCGTCCAATTGTTTGAATTAGCGATCGAACTGCCCGCAAAAATCCTTCTTTATCAGCATCGAGAATCACCACAAGTGAAACCTCTGGCAAATCCAAACCTTCTCTTAACAGGTTTACCCCGATCAACACGTCAAACTCACCTTCTCGTAGAGCTTGAAGAATTTCAATCCGTTCGATCGATTTAATGTCAGAGTGCAGATATCTCACCTTAACTAGTCGCTCTTGCAGATATGTGGTCAGATCTTCAGCCATCCGCTTCGTCAGGGTTGTCACCAATACCCGCTCGTTCTTTTTCACCCGCTCTTTTATTTCGCCGAGTAAATCATCAACCTGACCTTCAGTTGGGCGCACAAATACTTCTGGATCGAGCACACCTGTAGGACGAATGATCTGCTCGACGATTTGATCGGAAATCTCTTGTTCCCAATCGCCAGGAGTTGCGGAAACAAAGACGCACTGCTGCATTTTTTGCCAAAACTCTTCGGCTTTGAGGGGGCGGTTATCGGCA
>JARCMB010000176.1 GCA_030248825.1 Pseudanabaenaceae cyanobacterium MP8IB2.15
AAATTATGAATGAGCAATCGCTTCCACAACGATCAACAAGCAATGAACAACAGTAACTGAACTATGAAAGGCGGCATTCGCATCGGCACAATTTTTGGTATTCCCCTGTTTATCGATCCATCTTGGTTTTTGATCGTGGCATTTATGACGGTGGGATATAGAGCTGATTACGTCAGAATATCTAACGAGCTGTCCTGGCTATTCGGTTTGCTTACCGCCCTATTACTATTTGGCTCAGTCCTGATGCATGAGCTAGGACATAGCTTAACGGCAAAAGCTCAAGGGATTGAGGTTAATTCGATCACTTTGTTTTTGTTTGGTGGCGTGGCTTCGATCGATCGAGAATCAAAAAATCCTGGCGCAGCTTTTCGAGTCGCGATCGCGGGGCCTTTAGTTAGCTTGGCTCTAGGGGTGATACTTACAGTTGTCACCATGCTTTTAGGTGGGCAAGCCATCTTTGAAGTCCTCAGTACAATCAAACAACCAGCAATCGATCGACTAGTAGCAGAAATTGGCGCGGGACGATCTCTGATCGGCGCAATGGCATGGAATCTAGCTCAGATCAATATCGTACTTGGCATATTCAACCTCATGCCTGGCTTACCGCTTGATGGTGGACAGGTTGTCAAAGCGATCGTGTGGAAAATTACTGGCGATCGATTCACAGGGATTCGGGCGGCGGCCCGCTCTGGGCAGGTGTTGGGATTTTCGATCATGTTTCTTGGGATTATGTCTCTGCGTTACGGCTTATTTGTCGGGCTGTTACCAATTTTGCTGGGCTTATTTATTTTGAGCAGTGCGGGTGGATATTTGCGCTTCATCAAACTCCAGCAAGCCCTGATGGATATCACGGCAGAAAGCACAATGACGCGAGATTTTCGGATCGTTGATGCCGATATGACGCTGCGGAAGTTTGCCGATGAATTTTTGCTGATGCAGGACAAAGAGACTCAGCCTTTGTATGTCGCCACGTCGGATGGGCGAGATCGAGGTGTGGTTGTGCCCGAAGACTTACGGCGGATTGAAAACATCGAATGGAACGAGCAGAAATTACAAAGCATCACTAAGCCGCTCAAATCTCTGGATGCTGTGGAGCTAAAAACTAAAATCCCCGAAGTGATCAAACTGCTCGAAACCAAAGAACTCAAATATGCAATCGTGTTCTCTCAGGTCGGTTCGATCGCGGGTGTGATCGATCGAGGCGATGTGATCCGCGCTCTAGCTAGAAGGTTGGGCTGGCCGATTGCCGAAACATATATTCAACAGATCAAAACCGAAGGTAAGTTTCCCGCTGACTTTCGCTTGATGGAAATCATCGAACAGTTAACTGACGAGCCGAAGATCGTGCCAAAAGCATCTTGATCTAGATCCTAATTTCATAGCCAATCTCAAACTGCTCGTATATACTTACGCTTGTGAAATTACTGCAAGTCTTTCCATTTTTAGATGCCTCGACCGAACAATGGGCTACCGAAGCTAGACTAATTCGGTGGCTGACATTTTTATGGCTATTTGCAGGTTTAGCAATTCTATTCTCGGCCTCCTATCCCACCGCAGACAGCAATTTTGGTGATGGACTTTACTACTTCAAATCGCAGTTGATTTGGGTGGCTATGGGTTTAGTGCTATTTCACGTTGTGGCAAATTTACCGTTACGGCGAATGCTGAAGGTCGCTAGCATCGGGTTGTTTTTCGTTCTGGCATTACTTTTTGCCACCCATATTCCAGGTATCGGTGAAACCCGTAATGACTCAACTCGGTGGTTGGCGGTTGGTTCTTTCTTAATCCAGCCCTCAGAATTGATCAAGCCATTTTTAGTCTTACAAGCGGCGTATTTATTTGGTCAGTGGCAAAGGTTGAGTTTGCTATCACGCATGGGGTGGCTAGCAGTTTTTGCTATGGCTCTAGCAGGAATTTTGCTACAACCAAGTTTAAGTATGACCGCACTATGTGGCATTACCTTGTGGCTGATTGCCCTAGCAGCAGGACTACCAATCACTCAGTTAGCTGGGACAACGCTCTTGGGCATGACTACCGCCGCAGTAAGCGTGATGTTCAAGGATTATCAGCGTCGTCGCCTGATCTCATTTCTCAATCCCTGGGCGGATGCGGCAGGAGATGGCTACCAATTATCCCAAAGTCTCATGGCTGTGGGTTCTGGCGGATTCTGGGGTACTGGTTTTGGACTATCTCGCCAAAAGCAGTTTTTGCCCGAACAGTATACTGACTTTATTTTTGCGATTTTTGCCGAGGAATTTGGTTTGATTGGTGGCATTCTGTTGATTTTGATGCTGGTGATTTTCCTGACCTTGGGGCTGCGCGTTGCCCTCAAAAGTAAAGATTCGATCGCACGGTTAGTGGCAATTGGGGCAACGATTTTGCTGGTAGGGCAATCCTTCCTGAATATCGGCGTGGCGACAGGGGCTTTGCCAACGACTGGTTTACCGTTTCCGTTTATTAGCTATGGTGGTAGCTCGATGATGTCGAGTTTGTTTGTGGCGGGGCTATTGGTGCGTGCTGCCCGTGAGATGTCGATCGCCGATGTCATTCCACTCAAAAAAACATCTGAAAACCCGCACGATGCCGATCCCAGAAAACAGGAGAAAATTACTGCTAAGCGTCGTCGTCCTTATTCAATCAAATAGTTGCCCATGATGTTTAGCCAATACCGATGATTAACCCTGACTCAGCTACAGGCATTTTAAAACTACTCCGTAATCACAACTTTCTAGCTCTATGGGTAGCCCAGCTTCTGTCTCAGCTAGCTGACAAGATTTTGCTAATTTTACTAATTGCGATTGCGACTTCAACTGACTATCACGGCTATGTTGTACCTGTAAACACCCGCGAGTCGATGATCATCTTTGCTTCGACCCTACCTGCGATCTTTTTTGGCACGATCGCGGGCATTTATGTCGATCTTTACTCAAAGCGTCAGTTGATGATTGGCTGTAATGTGTTGCGCGGGGTTTTGGTATTAATCATCCCGTTTTTGCCCAAAATTTTGGCTTTGCTCTTACTCACGACTTTCCTGATTTCGAGCTTAACTCAGATGTTTGCCCCTGCCGAACAGGCGGCGATCCCCTTAGTGGTCGAAAAAAGCAGTCTTTTGTCTGCCAATGCTTTATTCACGATGACGATGATCGGGGCAGCAATTGTGGGCTTTGCGATCGGGTCACCTTTGATGAACTGGATCATGGGGATATTACCGCAATGGCGACTCTACATCCGCGAGATCTTTGTTGGTGGCATGTATCTGATTTCAGGCTTAGTATTGCTCAAACTACCGCAGACCGAAGAAGTTACACCGCGCAAAGCTGGGGCGAATCTTTGGGCGGATTTGCGTGAGGGGTTCAACTATGTCCGAAACAACCAACTGATTAGCGGCGCGATGATTCAACTCACGGTGTTATATGCCGTTTTTGCCGCCTTGCTGAAACTATCGTTTAACTTGGCAGAGTTGATTACTGGCGATCGAGCTGATTTTGGGTTTCTCTTAGCCGCCACAGGCGTGGGCTTGGGTTTAGGTTCGATCATTCTTGGTCAATTT
>JARCMB010000177.1 GCA_030248825.1 Pseudanabaenaceae cyanobacterium MP8IB2.15
CCATAAAACCGATCCAAACTACTCAAAAAACGAGCGCGGCTGAAAGACTTGGAAGTCAAAGCATTGATTACCTTCTCAATCTCTACCGCAATAATATTTCGCTGAGCAAAATCAGGATTATTGAACACACTCCGAAAAATTCGTTCCGTCAGCAAATGCTGAATCAACATCTCTTCCACTGCGGATTCAGCAAGATTGGGATTAATCGACTGCCGACATAGCGCCACAAAACCCGCAAACGCATCGATAAACTTCTTATTGGTTTTCTCTTCCTTACGAATTAGCTCTAACAAAGCCGTTGCATGATCCTTAACGCGATCGCCAAACTCCTCAGCCGCCTTTTCCCATTGCGCGATCGCAGGCGCACGATATTCAAAAAACTGGCGCACCACATCGACTAATTCTTGCTCCTTAGTCAAATCAGCATCCATCACCAACTTGCCATCTTGATAGAGCATGGCGTGATCGGGACGCTGAAAAATAATATTGTCCTTGGGATAGCCCACCGCGAACTTTTTAAGGATTTCCTTCTTTAAGTTGTCGCCAATATCCTTCGCTTCCCAATAGGCCCGTGGCAAATTGAAACTATCCAGCAAAGCCCCATCCATGCGGATTGGCTGCTTCTTCGATCGCTTAATCGCATATTGCGGAATCAGCGTCCATTGAAACTGTCGCCCACAGGAAACTAATAAATCCTGAAATGCAGTACTCACCGCACCCTCATGCGCCACCCCCTTCTTGGCATATTCCGCAAGCACCTCATAATAAACTTTGATCGGCTTGTGCGATGGCTTGAGGCTCAGGCTAGGCATAGGGAATCAATGCATGAAATTTTTGAGATGACAATACTATAGTTCAAACTATCAGCCAATTGCGATCGCCTATCTCATAATTTTGTTTTCAGTTAAGCTAGCAATTAACGTGCGATCCTACAACTTGGCATCTAAAGTATTGCAAAATCAAGATGTCATCAGAGCAAAGCATTACTGGGTAGACTTTCAGAGGAGAGAAAATGCCAACCTATAAAAGTTATTATTCTTATCTGATTGAATCCTTAAAAGATCCATTGGAAGCTGCTGCTTATCTAGATGCAGCCCTAGAAGAAGGCGATTTTGAACATATCTTATTAGCTCTAAACAATGTAGCAGAAGCTCAGAAGGATATATTAAGCCAGCAAAATAGTAATGGATTAAATCTGCAAAATTATTCACATTTATCGAAAAACCAAGAACCAATCGACATTAAATCGATCGCTTCATTATTAAACCAACTCGGACTAAAGCTCTCTGTCACAGTTAAAGACAAACAACCTGCTTAAAATCACCATCTAGGAGTTGTCCACCAGATCATTATGGCGCGAAGGCAAAATTTCCCACTCAGACAGAGCCACACCAATCCCACCCGTCACGCCCACAATTACGATTACCTTGCTTTGCATTTCTTTACATTTCTTAATGCTTTCACGATCATAGTCCGACTGGTAACGAAAGGCGGCGATCTCTACTGCCAGCATTGCTATTTAGGCAGACTAGTTGTGTAGAATTGTATGTAAAGCCTTGAGAAAGGTTGAAGATAACGTAATTTTCGGTCATAGTCGCCTAAAGTTTGGGAATACTATGACTATCTTTATCTAGATTTACGCTTAAATTTATTCTTAATTTCAATTCATCAAAGCGGAGATCCGTAAACATTATGATCGATGCCATTATTGTAGTCACATTCATTTTGGCAGGTGCTGGTACTGGCTTTCATGGTATCGACCTGCTACCGATCCAAGTTATATCCCAAGTCAGCTCACCAGGACTGCGTTGGATAACTTTAGGCTTCGGGGCTTTCTTTGGGATGCTTTTGGGCATACTGGCGCAAACCACCTACCGTCGCTTAGAAGTACGAGTCAGAGAGATGCCAGCCGAAACTCTCCTAAGTCGATGCGTTGGCTTAGTTGTTGGCTTGCTGTTAGCTAATCTGATGCTAGCACCGCTATTTTTGTTACCTTTTCCTGATGACTTTTCTTTCTTTAAGCCCTTAACCGCAATCCTTGTAAGTATCATGTTCGCCTACACAGGCATGACACTTTCTGATACGCATGGCAGAGCGTTACTGCGGTTTATTAATCCCAACAACATTGAAAGTTCGCTCTTAGCGGAAGGTACTCTCAAACCCGCTAACACCAAAATCCTCGATACCAGTTGCGTAATTGACGGACGGATTGAGACACTGCTGCATACTGGTTTCTTGGAAGGGCAGTTGTTGATCCCACAGTTTGTAATTCAGGAACTGCAAACGATCGCCGATAGCTCTAATGACCAAAAACGGATCAGAGGCAGAAGAGGTCTGGATATTTTGAATAATATGCGGAATGAATACAATGATCGCATTGTGATTCACTCAGCCGACTACGAAGATATTCATACTGTCGATGCCAAGCTAGTCCGTCTGGCACAAGAAATTGGTGGCTGTTTGATTACCAATGATTATAACCTCAATAAAGTTGCTAATTTTCAGCAGGTAGAAGTCCTAAATATTAACGATCTAGCTCAAGCTTTACGTCCAACTTATTTACCTGGAGACAGTCTCAACCTCAAGGTACTCAAGGAAGGGAAAGAGCAAACTCAAGGTGTGGGCTATCTCGAAGACGGCACAATGGTTGTCGTAGAGGAAGGTCGAAGCTACGTTGGCAAGCAATTGTATGTGATCGTTACTAGTGCGTTACAGACTTCCGCAGGACGGATGATTTTCGCCCGACCTGAAGTGACCGCAGCCGTTTAGAGTAAATTAATCGTGCAAACTTCCCAGAAGCAATTAACTTCAGGCAAATTGGGTTGGGGGTGGACACAAGCTGTCCAAGCAATCGCCGCTACTGCGCTGTCTGGGGGATGCTTTGTCTTATTAGTAAGCGGTGTTCCAGTCGTTCGATCGATATCAGAATCAGGCGATTACAGGATGGCGGTAATTCTTATTGTGCTGATGATCTCAAGCTTCGTGTGGTCGAGGTGGCTGGCAAAATCAATTTTGGCTCACTGTCGCCAAAATCTACCTTTTAGCTTCTCTGGCGCATTTCCGATCGTAGTCGCACTGTTTTGTGTGGTTTTGCTGGTAATCCTGAATTTAAGCCTAGAACAAACGCTTAGTCAGGCTTTAGTTGGTGGTCTGTGGTCGATCGAAGCGGCAGTTTTGCTAGGAATTTTTACTTGGTTGAGCCTGTGGACAGGACAATCAAGATCGGATTCTCAGACAATTACCGAACAAGACCTAGCTGCTTCTGAACATTTGAGTGTGATCGCTTACTCCGATCGAACTGTCCTGATTAGCCCAAACCCTCGATCGAATCAACCATCCCAGTTCAACAGTATGCTGCTTTTCGGCATGGGGCTATTTTTTTGGACAATGCTCGATCTGCCAACAGGTATTTTAGAAATAGCCGTGATTGCCTGTTCAGGCAGTGGTTTAGTTGGGATCAGTACGTGGCAGATCCAATTACAACCAGAGCAACAGATTATGGCTTTAAAGTTCACGGGGTTATGGGATTTACAAGCCACCTACACGATTAACCTTCGTCATTTTCCGCGCCTCCAAATCGTTAAACTCAGCGAAGGCGACCTCACTTGGGTACAACTGTCAGGACAAAGTAATGAATTGGCTCTACCAGGCGCAATCATCGATAATTCGACAAAAAAGACGGAAGATCACAGCGAACTAGCTCAAATATTGCTAAAAACCTGCCGCTTAGCTCGACATGAAACCAGTCGAGATAGTTTGGGCTTAATTGGTCTACTTTTGCCTCAAGGAACTGGCATCTTAGCGGGGGTAACTTTTTCGATCGCGGCGGTTCTGATGTTGCTACTTCTCCCTTTACCAAACAACATAGTAGCTGAAGGGACTGCTTTGCTAATTGGAACATCGATGCTGTGTCCTGCGCTGGCGAAGCGGATTTTCAAACTAGTCGCGCCGACGGTGATGCCTAGCGATCCACCAATAGTTCTGCCTCATTTTCATGCTTGGGAGATTGGCACGGCGATCATCCTTAGCGTTATTACTTCATCACATCACCAGAAATTGGGGCTGATCGCACTCAGTGCTGCTTGGATAAGTTTTGGGATTGGGGTATGCATACTTGCTCTGGTCAGGCGCACACCAATCAATATTAAAGTCTAAGCAGTTTTTCTCATTCCTTTAGAGTTAATTGCTTTTGGGGACTTCGTTGGTGATTGGTGATTGGCTAGGAGATGAGATGAATGATTGTCCAGGAGATTTAATAAAAGATTTAGTCGAAGCCTGATTGCTTGGATTTGCCTTGTAAAAAGCGGCTAGACTGTCATCATCACCAGTAAATCGCCAGTGCCAAGGTTCGTACATCACTCCTTGCTTATTGCTCGGTGGGAATGACATCTCAAAGCTATATTTGGCGGCGTTCTGCTCTAGCCATTTAAACGCCTCAGTCTTATCAAAACTCGGAGATAACTGGGTACTAGGATTATTTCGATCGCCAATATCAACGGCATAACCTGTGTGATGTTCGCTATAACCTGGCGGAGCACTGACAAGCGCACGCTCGGCGGCAGTTTGATTGCGGTTGGCTTTGATGTCAAAAAATAATTTTCTTTGTTCATCCTTGGTGCGAAATGCTGAGATTGGCACGAGATCGACCCCACTAGCTCTGGCAGCGGCGGTCATTTCTATATAG
>JARCMB010000178.1 GCA_030248825.1 Pseudanabaenaceae cyanobacterium MP8IB2.15
GTCAACTGGCTTGCCGATCAGTTTTTGCAAGATGAAGGTGTCGATCTACGCAAGGAGCGTCAAGCCCTGCAACGCCTCACCGAAGCTGCCGAAAAAGCGAAGATTGAGCTGTCTACGGTTGGAGTCACAAATATTAATCTGCCATTCATTACGGCGACGGCGGATGGACCGTTGCACATGGATCGAGATTTGAAGCGATCTCAATTTGAAAGCCTGTGCTCCGATCTCCTGACTCGCTTAAATGAACCACTAGAGAGAGTCCTGCGCGATGCCAAAGTCAGCCCCCGCCAAATCGATGAAGTAGTCCTAGTCGGTGGCTCTACCCGCATTCCTGCGGTGCAGGAGTTGGTGAAAAACCTGACTGGCAAGCTACCCAACCAGAGCGTCAACCCCGATGAAGTTGTGGCGGTGGGAGCGGCAATCCAAGCGGGCATTCTCTCAGGCGAAGTCAAAGACATTCTGTTGCTGGATGTTACGCCGTTGTCGATTGGCGTGGAAACTTTTGGCGGCATTGTGAATAAGCTTATTCCGCGCAACACCACGATTCCAACACGCAAAACCGATCTGTTCACGACCGCCGAAGATAACCAAACCTCAGTCGAAATTCACGTCGTTCAGGGTGAACGAGAATTAGCCGAAAACAATAAGTCGATCGGGAGATTTAAGCTCAGTGGGTTATCACCCCAACCGCGAGGTACAGCCCAGGTCGATGTCGCGTTTGACCTCAACGCCGACGGTATTCTTGCTGTTACTGCCACCGATCGACGGACAGGTGTAGAGCGGCGGATCACAATCAAGGGAGCCTCGACCCTAGACGAGAAAGAAGTCGAGCGCATGATTACCGATGCCGAAAAATATGCCGATCGAGATCGCGCCAAAAAAGAACGAATCGAAAAGCTTAACCGTGCAGATCGACTAGTCGCCGCCGCCGAACGTCAACTCAAAGAAATGAGCCTGAATGGTTATCAAATCACCTACGAGCGGCGTAAATTTGTCGATAAATTAATTCGTGAGTTAAAAGATGCGATCGCCAAAGAGGATGATTACCGCCTCGATCGTGCCCAAACCGAGTTGCAAGAAGAGATCTATTCACTGTCCCGCGAACTCTACGACCAAGATCAATTTGAGGAAGAGGATAATTTCTTGGGTGATATCGTCGATAGCATCGGCAACTTCGCTAACCGCAGCAGTCGCAGTTCTAGAGATGATGACTATGGCGGATCTGGCGGCAGATCGGGCAGTGGATCGGATCGAAGCTCTAGTAACGCTAAATCCCGTCGTCCTAATGCACGTCCCAATACCAGTGTTTCTTACGATGATGATGACGATGATGAATGGATTTGATTTGGATTCGATCTAGATTGTGCCTTAAACCACTAAGCCATAGAGACTGTCGATCGTAATATATTGCCATGAATACTAATAGCTCTAGTCTAATGACCGCAGAAAATATCACGACTTCCCCGATGCTTGAAGTGCGAGGTGTCAACGTCTACTACGGTGAAAGCCATATTCTTCGGACTGTTGACTTATCCGTGCAGCCAGGACAAATGGTCTGCCTGATTGGTCGGAATGGTGTGGGTAAAACCACTCTACTGAAAACGATCATGGGACTGCTTAAACCGCGCAGTGGTTCGGTAAAATTTGCGAACGAAGAGATCACGCCTAAATCTCCCGACAAAAGAGCCAGAATGGGGATCGGCTATGTGCCACAGGGCAGAGACATTATTCCCCGACTCACCGTTCAAGAAAACCTATTGCTGGGACTAGAAGCCCGTCCCAACAGTGGCTCGGTGCGGGAGATCCCCGACACAATTTTTGAGTTGTTTCCAGTCTTGAATACGATGTTGTCACGCTTGGGCGGAGACTTGAGTGGTGGACAGCAACAGCAATTAGCGATCGCGCGGGCTTTGATGGGGCAACCGAGATTATTAGTGTTAGACGAACCAACCGAAGGAATTCAGCCTTCGATTATTTTGGAGATTGAAGCCGCAGTACGTCGGATTGTCGCGACCACAGGTGTCTCAGTGCTTCTAGTCGAGCAGCATTTACATTTTGTCCGTCAGGCAGACTGGTACTATGCGATGCAAAAGGGCGGGATTGTTGCCTCTGGAGCGACGAGCGAGCTGAGTAATGAAGTGATTCAGAGATTTTTGGCAGTCTAGCTAAAATCAAATCAAGCACAAAGTCGAGTACTGGAAAATGTTCATAAATAGTCAAGCTCCGTACCAAGTATCGGCAGAAGTTGAGTCCGCAGTTGTGCGTGTGGGTATTCTCCACTCATTAAGCGGCACTATGGCAGTGAGTGGGGCTCCACTTCGAGATGCTGCACTGATGGCGATTGCCGAAATCAACTGTGCTGGAGGCATATTAGGTAAATCGATTGTACCAGTGATTGAAGATGGTGCGTCTAGTCCTTCTGAGTTCGCGCTCAAAGCCCGAAAGCTAATTCAAAAAGATAAAATCACAACAGTATTTGGCTGTTGGACATCACTCAGTCGTAAAGCGGTTTTGCCGATATTTGAAGAATTCAATGCTCAGCTTTGGTATCCCGTCCAATATGAAGGACTGGAATCGTCTAAAAATGTATTTTATACGGGTTCTTGCTTAAATCAACAGGTTGAACCTGCGGTGAAGTGGTTGCTTGAACATGGCTACAAGCGTTTTTATCTATTAGGATCGGATTATGTCTTTCCTCGTACTGCGAATAAGATTATTAAGGCTCAACTTAAAGCCCAAAATGGCATCTTAGTTGGCGAAGAATACCAGCGTTTGGGAACTTCAGACTTTCACGCTAGTATCGATCGAATCCAGCAATCTCAACCACAAGTAGTATTTAACACGCTGAATGGCGATAGTAATCTGGCTTTTTACCAGCAGTACCACCAAGCAGGGATTACAGCGACAGATATCCCAATTATGGCGGTCAGTGTAGCAGAGGCAGAACTCCAACAAATTGGTAGTGCGATCACCGCAGGTCATTATGCTAGTTGGAGTTATTTTCAAAGTGTAGACAGTGCTGAAAATCGAACTTTTGTCCAAAATTTTCAAGGCAGATATGGCGAAAATCGGGTGACTAGCGATCCGATCGAAGCGGCATACTGTCAGGTTTATCTATGGAAACAAGCGGTTGAGGCTGCCCAATCTTTCGAGATCGATCGAGTTCGGATCGCTGCTTATGGACAAACTTTTGAGGCTCCTGGTGGATCGATCGAAATCGCCCAAAATCAACACCTGTGGAAAAATAACTACATCGGGAGGGCACTGCCATCAGGACAATTTGAAATATTGAGTCAGAGCGATCGACCGATCAAACCATTACCTTGGATGGGAATTGAAGAATGGACATCGGATCATGCCACACTGGCGATCGACTTACTAGCAGAAGTCCCACGCGGGATTCAATATAGTTGGGAACTAGAACAAAAATCGCAACAACTAGAGTCCGCAATGGAAGAACTGGTTGCGACCAAAGAAGCTCTAAAAGATGTGAATACAGACTTAGAGATTCGGGTTAAGGAACGCACGATGCAGCTTGAATTAGAGATTGCGGAGCGGAAACGGGCTGAGACAGAATTGCGTGATTCTGAAATTGCCGCTACTGATAAAGCTGAAGAATTGGCAGAGACCTTACAACAGCTTCTACAAGCACAATCACAACTGATCCAAACCGAAAAAATGTCGAGTTTAGGACAACTTGTAGCTGGCATTGCCCATGAGATTAATAACCCTGTTAACTTTATCTATGGCAACTTAGCTCATACCGAAAACTATGCCAACGATATGATGGGTCTAATCCAACTGTATCAGAAATTTTATCCTCAGCCTGGATCGGAAATTCAAGCTGAACTCGATTCGATCGATCTGGATTTCCTGATTCAAGATATGCCGCCAATGCTCAGTTCCATGAAGGTTGGAGCTAATCGCATTCGTCAACTCGTTCTATCTTTACGCAATTTTTCGCGCTTGGATGACTCCGAAATCACGCCCTTTAATATTCATGATGGCATCGATAGTTCGCTGATGATTTTGCAGCACCGCCTCAAGGCTTCATCCGAACGCCCTGCAATTCAAGTGGTGAAAGAATATGGCAACTTGCCTCCGATCGAATGTTATCCAGGACAACTCAATCAAGTATTTATGAATATTCTAGTCAACGCGATCGATGCCTTAGAAGAGAAAGGAGAGTCATCGCCTCAAATTTTGATTCGCACTGAAGTTAAAACCAACCCATATCCTGAGCACTCTACCGACCAGAAACCAAGAGAAGTATTGATTCAAATTCAGGATAATGGAGCTGGTATACCTGATGAAGTAAGAGGAAAACTGTTTGACTATCTGTTTACAACAAAGCCATCGGGCAAAGGGACGGGCTTAGGGCTTTATATTAGTCATCAAATCGTAACGGAGAAGCATGGTGGTAAATTGTATTGTTCGAGCGAATTAGGTCAAGGAACAGAATTTTGGATCGAACTTCCGATCGTTCAGCAATCTGAGAATATCTCGTAAATGGAACTAGAGCAATTAGATCGCAATACTGAAAACTGGCAAGGCGGATGGCAGGGTAGTTTACAGCTAGAGTTTGCGCTTGTGGACGATCGAACTCAGCTCATCCATAATCAAAGCAAAGCCCCTCTTAGAGTGCAAAAATCATTCTATCCTGAAGGCACAGCAGTCTGTCATACCGCGATCTTGCATACGGCAGGAGGGATTGTCGGTGGCGATCGACTGTCAACCCAGATCGACCTCCAATCTCAAACTCATGTCCTAATCACCACCGCTACCGCAGCTAAAATCTATCGCAGCAAAGCATTAGAGGCGAATCAAACAATCCAGATTCAACTCGATCGCGGGGCTTGTTTAGAATGGCTACCCCAAGAGACAATTGTGTTTGACGGCGCGAACTATCGTCAAAATCTCCAGATTGAGTTGGCGGATCATGCCTGTTGGATGGGATGGGAAGTAACCCGCTTTGGGCGAAGTGCTAGTGGGGAAAGATTTTTGTCGGGCAATTGGCGATCTCATACCGAAGTTTGGCAACACGGAAAACCACTTTGGCTCGATCGACAATCACTCAAAGGTGGATCGGATCTAATCAATAGTCCTCACGGGTTGGCTGGCTATGCTGTCGTTGGCAGTTTTGCTTTGGTTGGTAGAGATGTTTCAGATGAGTTGATCGATCGAGTCCGTCAACTTTGGCGAGAAAAGTGTGAAGCGGGCGAATACCTCGGAGAAGCAGGCGTAACTACGCTAATGTCAGGCGTTCTCTGTCGTTATCGTGGTAATTCCAGCTTGGAAGCTCGTCAATGGTTTATGGATGTTTGGCACCTTTTGCGTTTATTCTATATAAATCGCCCTGCTTGTATACCGCGAATCTGGCAAATGTAGCGAGAAAATATCAGGGCATATGGTAGAGGAGTAATGAGATGCAATTAACGCCACAAGAGAAAGATAAACTACTGATTTTTACCGCCGCGTTGGTGGCAGAACGCCGCAAGGATAGAGGCTTAAAGCTCAATTATCCCGAATCGATCGCCTACATTACTGCGGCAATTCTCGAAGGAGCTAGAGATGGTCGGACTGTCTCTGAACTCATGAGCTATGGCACTACTCTACTAGCTAGATCGGATGTAATGGAAGGCATCCCTGAAATGATCCATGAAGTTCAAGTTGAAGCCACCTTCCCCGATGGCACAAAGCTAGTCACAGTTCACAATCCCATTCACTGAATACCTTGAGGATCTGATATGTCAACCCTTGAGCAAATTGAAGCAGCGATTCTGACATTGCCTTCAGATGAGTTTCAGCGACTTAGGCAGTGGTTCTCTGATGTTGATTATCAGCGTTGGGATGAACAATTAGAGCAAGACATTGTAAACGGAAAGCTAGAAGCTCTTGCACAAGAAGCGATCGAAGAGTTCCAAGCAGGGCACTGCCGAGAAATCTAATGCATTACACGACAAGAAAGTTTTGGAAGTGTTACGATGCTCTGCCTATAAGCGAACAACGTAATGCCGATCAATGCTATGGATTACTTAAACAAGATCCAGTCCATCCCTCGTTACATTTTAAAAAAATCGGTATGAAGTACTGGTCTGTTCGGGTGGGACTAGATTATCGGGCTTTGGGGATTGAGGTGGAAAATGGCATCTCATGGTTTTGGATCGGGACTCATGCAGAGTATGACAAGTTGATAGATCGTCTGTAGCGATACATTTATATGAGTTAACAATCCTTGCTTTCTTTGACTATCGAGGTTAAATTACAAGGTAGATAAATAAAATTAGAGATGACCATGATTCCAGGCGAAATGTTTATCCAAGAGGGCGAAATCGAACTCAATGTGGGTCGATCGACCGTGAGGTTACAGGTTGCGAATACAGGCGATCGACCGATTCAAGTCGGCTCCCACTTCCATTTTTATGAAGTTAACCCTGCTCTATCATTCGATCGAGATCGATCGCGTGGTATGCGGTTAGATATCCCCGCAGGAACAGCCGTGCGGTTTGAGCCTGGCGACGATCGCGAAGTTGGTCTGGTAGCTTTAGCAGGAAGTCGCGAGATCTATGGTTTTAATGGATTAATTAATGGAGCTTTAATAGGATAAGACTATGAGTAATCGCATTAGCCGCCGTGCCTACGCTGAAACCTATGGGCCGACCGTTGGAGATCGAATTCGTCTCGCAGACACCGAAATCATCATCGAAGTCGAGCAGGACTACAC
>JARCMB010000016.1 GCA_030248825.1 Pseudanabaenaceae cyanobacterium MP8IB2.15
GGAGAACCCCACCTCTGGTCTAGGCTTTGCAAGGAATCTAGGCTAAGTGGTTTCGTTGAACCAAGAATCCCCGTCCGTTAACGGCGGGGAGTGTCAATCGCCCGCATCCACAAGCAATGGTTGAATCTCAGTCAGATTGCCGAAATTCTTGATTGTACTGAGTTTGAAGCTCAATTAGAGTTAGTTAAAGCAGGCTTGAGATCCCGCCCTGTAGGTCGATCGGGCGAATTGCTTTACCAAAGAGGCGGCGTAGAATCAATTATCACCAGCTAAATCTCACTTGCTAAAGGCGATCGAGAAATTTCTTCGGCATGGATCAGAGTATGTTGCTGCCAAGTAGGATCGGGATCGGGATAGTCTAAGCGATAATGCGCCCCACGGCTTTCCGTCCGAAACAGCGCTGATTTGACTAATAGGTAGGCAAAGTCAGCCAAGTTATTTGTTTCCACCCACAGACGGGTATAGCTTTTCAGGTTAATTAACTCTTGCCGCCAAGCTTGAATTTGGGTTAAAGCTTGCTCTAACTCAGCTTTTTGGCGACATATACCTGCGGCTTGCCAAACAATCGATCGTAATGCGTCCTTAATTGCTTGGGTTTGGGAATTAAAGATCTCAGGGGCAGGATCGAGAACTTCGGGGTAGTCGATCGAAGCTGGTAGATCGACCTGTAGATCGATCTGGTCTTTGATCACTGAATCTGCCAACCTCACACCAAATACAAAACATTCGAGCAGCGAATTACTTGCCAGTCGATTTGCGCCATGAACGCCAGTGCTAGCCGTTTCGCCCACAGCATACAACCCTGAAATCGAAGTTTTACCATCAGCATCCGTGACAATGCCTCCCATACAGTAATGCGCCGCAGGCGTGACAGGAATTGGGTCGGAGAAAATATCAATCTGCCACTGCTGACAGATTTTGATGATATTGGGAAAGCGATGGGCAATTCGATCGGGGGGAATTGGTTTTAAGTCAAGGAAGACAGTCGAGGCCCCTGTTTTTTGGAGGTGGGTGAAAACGGCGCGGCTAACCACATCACGCGGAGCCAGTTCGCCATGTGGATCGTACTCAAACGTAAATCGATCGCCTTTATCGTCAACTAAATGTGCGCCTTCACCACGTACGGCTTCGCTGATCAAAAATCTCGGTGCGTCTTTTACAGCCAATGCCGTAGGGTGAAACTGGACAAACTCCATATCACGGACTAATCCTCCTGCCCGCCAAGCGATCGATACACCATCACCTGTACTCGAAGGCGGATTCGTAGTCTGAGAAAATACATGCGCCCCTCCTCCTGTAGCTAATACGACCACAGGCGCAATCAGGCACTCTATTTCACTTGGGTTTTTACTTAAATTTTGATTTAGGCTAAAGCAAAATAAGCCGTTACAGCGACCTTGTTGCATCAGCAGATCTAGCACGATCGTTTCAGACAGGACTTGAATATTTTCGCGCTCTAGCACTCTGGCTGCCAACTTACTCACTAGGGCATGACCTGTAGCATCGGCAGCATGTAAGACACGTCGCCGTGAGTGGGCAGCTTCTAGCGTCATGGCAAGTAGCCCACCGATCTCTCGATCGAAATCTACACCGAGCGTAATCAATTTCTCGATTTGAGTTCTCGCACTATTAACCAAGACTTTGACGGCTGCGGGTTCACATAGCCCTGCCCCTGCCTTCAGCGTGTCCTCAGCATGAAGTAGAGATGAATCATCGCTATGCATAACTGCCGCAATTCCACCTTGCGCCCAGTCACTAGCAGAGATCGATAGATTATCTTTAGTGATTAAACAAATTTTTCTTGCTGCAAGCCCTGACGAGTTCGCCGATAGACTCTCAGATAAACAAAGGGCAGTGTAAAGACCTGCTGCCCCACCACCAACGACAATGGCATCAAATTGCCTTTTTTTCACTTAAGCTAGCTGCTCAATTTAAACAAGAATACTCGATCGTTCTCTATAGCCTGTAAATACTATTATTGAACCGCTCACGATTCATCGAATTATCAGGCTTTTTGAGCGTGAACTTATCAGCACTAGCACCGATCTTTTGTTTTTGATCTTCAGTCAGACCAGCGATATTAAGGACATCATCTAATGACTGATAAGGCGCATTCTGGATGATAACTCTGCCCAATGTCGGATAAAAACCAGGTATTTTGCGGAAAGCGTTAATATTAGAGTTATTTAGGTCAATCTTGCTGGAGTCAACTTGGATGAAGCTTGTTGCTGGTAACTCATCTGCTAGAGCAGAGGTAGAAAAGCCACCAAACCAGCCAACTACCAAGATGGTAGCAACCATAATTACTGTAACTGAAAGGCGAACCAGTGATCTCATTGCTGTATCTCTCAATTAATCTAAAAAATTTATATAAGTAACCTCAGTCTTAGACATTACCAGAAAGGGTAGAGCAAAAATCAGGCTTTTCTGGATTTCACTCAACTGGAAGATGGCAATTCGATCGATCGGCACTTTAAAACTTTTTAAAACTTTTCGAGACAGTCTTTAGGTAAAAATGCCATCCAACCGTTATCTAATTTGACCCGACAACTAACGCTGATGATCTGATCGACTGTGCCTGTCTGGTTGGCGTACTGTGGACGTTTTGCGGTGACCCGAACTCGATCGCCAAGCGCAAATTCCACTGCGATCGATGCACCAGAATTTTGCTTTTTGGTTTGCTTAGCTTTGGTAGTTGTTGGTGTGCCAGCATTACTATCTTGGTGAAACGTCAGTGCCGCTACAGAAACTTGCCCCACCTGATAGTTGTGCCCTCGCCCAGAGATTAGTTGCAGACTGGGAATAGTGGCAGCCGCGAGATGTTCGCAGAGGTGTTCGATCGAAATTTCTAATGACTGGGAGATGTCTTCCAAGGGAATTGGGTAACTCCAAAAATTATCCCCTACCTGTTCGTTGGCGATCGATTGCCAAGTTTTGAATAGTTGGTCAGAAAATTCTGCTGCCGTCAAGTTTCGCGCCAATTCTGATTTGGCTGGAACCGTAAACAGTTCTTGCAGTAAATTTATTGCTTCTCGATCGCCACTTGAAGCTTGACTGCTGAGATATTGACGAATCTGCCCCAGAAGCTTCTCATTCACATCCATCTAGACCTCCACGAGGTTACTGTCGCTATATCGCTTAGCGGCATGGGTAATCACGGTCAGGGATTGAGCTTTCACAACTAGACCGCAAGAGTGTGAAAGAATTTGACATTTGCTAGCGGCGAATCTACCTAGACGCGCCCAATTGGCATCACTGCATGTAAAAATCCCAGCAATACCACAAAACTCTGCTTCATTGCTTGCATAAAGGTTACCTAGAATCTGATTCTCTTTATCTTCTGGGATCTCTGTTACCTTGTCAAAATTTGAATCTGCAATGACTTTAGTTGGATGAATGGTTTGGCACTCAGGATCGAGGAGGATTCGATCGACCCAATCGCGATAACTAATCCGCCTAATGTCATCATGGTATTGACTAGACCAAAAGCTTTCATCAACATCAAACCAATCAACAATGATAATTCGATCGACTTTTCCAAATTGCTCAGTAGGTCGATCGACACATCTCTCAATCTCTAACAAAATATTCGATCGCCTTACATAACAGATAGTTCGCAAAATCTCAAAAAGAAAAGTGTTCTCCTATGTCCTGCTAGATTATGAATGACATCAGTTAAATTTTATTTCTTGGTGAATGATACATTTATAAACAATCGCCTTTTCAACAATAGTTTTAGCAATTTCTAATAGTTGCAAAGCTAATCTAGCAAATTAATTAGTTCTTCCTTACTAAGATCGGCATCTCTAAGTATCTTCAAAAGTAGCCCTTTACCAATTATTTTTCGAGCATGGACAGGAATAGTAACAACTCTTTTATCTTCATGCTTCATGCGAACGTGACTTCCTTTTTGCCTCAAAGAATAAAATCCGATCTTTTGTAATGCAATTATTAACTGTTCGGCGGTAATGCTTGGTAGTTTTGCCACTAAATCACCACCTTCTGAACGCCTATAAATTCAGTTAGAGACTCCTCTTCAAGCTCTTCAAGACACATTTCTATGACTTCACGCATATTATTTATCAATTCATCAATGGTTTCTCCTTGACTGTAGCAAGCCTTGAGTTGTGAGACTTCACCTATAAACATTCCATCTTCATCTCGTTCAATCACCACATAAAACTCTTTGCTACTCATAACTTATACCTCTATTGTTAAATTTTTTAACTCTTGATTCATCCAATTTATCACTGTCTCTTCATCGGTTTTTATCGCCTTCTCTACAATAATTTTAGCAATTTCTAAATACGTTTGAGAGTGCGATCGCTTTGCTTGACAAATAGTTTGCGAAATCTCAAAAAGCAATGAAATCGACTATTTCCAAATTCCTAAGCAAAATTTATCAGCTTATTCAACACCCAAAATCATCGCCTCAACTAGTTACACCTTTGCTTCAGGCATTTGTCGACTTTCAGAGTTAATCACAGACTCGCGGTTATAGCCTTTACATTTATGATTTTGTTTCCCATGACGAGATATACCATTCTTTATAACTTTCTTTGATTCACAATAAAATCATTATAATGCCACAACTAATACGCATTTAGAGGGCGATTGGGCATTTTATATTA
>JARCMB010000179.1 GCA_030248825.1 Pseudanabaenaceae cyanobacterium MP8IB2.15
CTGAATAGTGAGCCGCCGAATACTCCTGCTACTCCCAACATGTGGAAGGGGTGCATCAGGATGTTGTGCTCGGCTTGGAATACGATCATGAAGTTGAAAGTACCAGAGATACCGAGGGGCATACCGTCAGAGAACGATCCTTGTCCGATTGGGTAGATCAAGAATACTGCGGTTGCTGCTGCGACTGGAGCAGAGTATGCAACTGCGATCCAAGGACGCATACCGAGACGGTAGGATAGTTCCCATTCACGTCCCATGTAGCAGAAGATGCCAATCAAGAAGTGGAATACTACGAGTTGGTAAGGACCACCGTTGTATAGCCATTCGTCGAGGCTGTCTGCTTCCCAGATTGGGTAAAAGTGCAAGCCAATTGCGTTCGATGATGGAACGACTGCGGCGGAAATCATATTGTTTCCGTAGAGCAAGGAACCTGAGACTGGTTCGCGAATGCCGTCGATGTCTACGGGTGGAGCGGCGATGAATGCAATGACGAAGCAGGTGGTAGCAGCAAGTAGGCAAGGTACCATCAGTACGCCGAACCAGCCAATATATAGGCGGTTGTCGGTGCTGGTGATCCACTGGCAGAATTGCTCCCACACGCTGGCGCTTTCGCGTCTTTGAATTGTGGTTGTCATGATTACGTATTTGTTGGTTATGTATGTTCTTTCCTGAGCTTGTTTCCCAGTGAATACATAGTATTAGGTTTATTACTTTTTGTAAAGCTTATTTGCGGCGATTTAGGCTTGACTTTGCAAAGATTATGTGTATCAAGATTTCCTAAAAAATGCCGAGCATTCTAACTTCTGGTTCAAGCAGAATTGACCTCTGCCGTTGCACAGTTTCTTGGACGTGTTGAATTAGTCGAAAAATATCATTGGCAGTAGCACCGCCACAATTGAGCATAAAGTTGGAATGGAGTTCTGCGACTTGAGCATTACCAATCTTGTAGCCTTTTAGTCCTGCTTGTTCGATCAGCTTGGCAGCAGCATGGGGATAGGGGTTGCGGAATACACTACCGCAACTGGGTAAATGGTAAGGCTGAGTCGTTTGCCTGTACTTGAGATGTTCGCTGGTAGAGGCTGTGATCTTTTCTGGATCGCCACCCGGTTGCAATTGTAAAGTAGCCCCAGTCACGATATGGCGGCATGAGTCTGGGGTGTCAGGTTTCTCGAAATTCTGAAAAATAGAGGTGCGATAGCTAAAGCCGAGTTCGTGGGACAGCATTATGGAAGGTTCGCCCGTAATTGAAATTGCCTCAGCACTAATGAGACAATCTGCCGCACAACCACCCTGAGCACCTGCATTCATTGTGACTAAGCCGCCAACTGTGCCAGGGATGCCCACAGCCCATTCTAAACCTGACCAGCCTTTGGCAGCAGCTTGCCAAGCAATTCTCGCGATTGGTTCTCCTGCTGCGGCTGTGATCTGACCAGTTCGATCGTCAAATTGGATGCCACGCAGATGTCTCATACAGATCACTAAGCCAGGTATGCCAGCATCACTAATCAGCAGATTACTCCCAGCCCCAAGCAAGGTGAGGGGAAGTTTCTGGTGATTTCGCCAAGCTAGGCTTGCGGCGAGTTCGGTTACGGATGTTGGAGCCACAAACCATTCAGCTTCACCGCCAACCCGAAAAGAGGTCAAACTTGCTAGAGCGATCGACGATCGAATTTCGATCTCAGATCCAGTCGTAATTACAGATGTAGTCATTGAAAAAAATAGTAAAAATAAAGGCTATTTTTTAGTGGAGCAGTTAGCCATCGCCTCAATTGTTGGGGCAATAATCTGATTGAGATTTCCTGCCCCCAGAAAGATGGCAAGATCGCCTGACTTGAGGTTCTCGGTCAAGAATGTCTGTACCAATGGCAAGGATGGTTGGTAAGAGACATGGGGATGAGTGGCGGCGATTGCTGCTGCTACCTGTGCACCCGTAATACTGCCATCATCTTTTTCGCCTGCGGCATAAATGTCGGTGACAACAACAGTATCAGCGTCACCAAAGGCTTGACTAAAGTCAGAAAGCAATGTCTGGGTACGACTGTAACGATGGGGCTGGAAGATCGCCACGATTTTACTTTGAGTTTTATTTTGACTTTGAAGTCGAGCGGAGGACAAAGTGGCGCGAATTTCACTAGGATGATGGGCGTAGTCATCCACGAATACAATGCCAGACTGATTGCCTTTAAGTTCAAATCTGCGACTGGCTCCTATAAATTCTGCCATTGCAGCCACGATCGAAGACCATTCAATCTCTGCATAACGAGCGATCGAGATCGCAGCTAGAGCATTGCTAAGATTATGTTTGCCAAGAATTCGCAGTTCGATTTGGCCGAGAATTTCGCCTTTTTCGACAATTGTGGCGACTGTGCCGTTGGCGTTGTATTGCACATTGGTGGGATAGTAGTCAGCATTTTTGGCGGCTGACAGGCTGTAGGTAATGTCAGGCTGAATATGCGCGCAGATGTTGGGATCGTCAATACAGGCAACCAGAATGTCACACTGCTTGGCAAAGGTTTGAAATGTCTCGACTACCTGTTCTAAGTTCTGATAATGATCGGGGTGATCGAGTTCGATATTAGTGATCGCGCCTAAGTGGGGATGGAACTTTACGAGTGAGCCATCTGATTCATCAGCTTCGGCAATTAAATATTTGCTTTTGCCCATTCTGGCATTGCCTTTCCAAGCACTAACTTCGCCGCCGACAATAATCGTGGGGTCTAGCCCTGCTTTAAGAAAAAGATATGCCGTGAGGCTACTTGTGGTGGTTTTGCCATGTGTACCAGCGACCGCGATGCCTTCAAATTGGCTAATTAGGGCGGCAAGGACATCTGAACGATGAAAAATTGGCAAGTCAAGCGCTTTGGCTGCTTGAAATTCAGGGTTTCGATCGCTGATTGCGGTTGAACAAATAATCTGAGGTTGGGCAAGTGCACTGATATTGTCAGCACTTTGTCCCTCATAGATAATCACTCCCAAATCTTGCAACTGAGAGGTAATGCGATTTTGGTTAAGGTCAGAGCCAGAAACTGCGTAGCCCTGCTTTACCAACACATGAGCAATTGCCGACATGCCAATGCCGCCAATGCCAATGAAATGAAATGGTCTACCGCTGAAATCGATCAGACCCAGCATCTCAACTCCTTTTGCCACCCACAACGTGCGATATCATAGCAAGAATTCTGGCATTGTTTCATGTTTATCCCAATTGACCTATTAAATGTAGTGATGACTGAAATATTTGCGTAACGTTCCAACTGGACTGTAACCACCTTGCCGTCTGGATTAGGACGAAATTAGGGCTGGATGATCGCGTAACTGCCAAAAATTTTTAAGGTTTCTGCTAAAGGTGTTAAAGCCTCGATCGCCTCCTGCATTCTCGGATCTTCGATCGCCGCTTCGACATCGGCAAAGAAAATATAGTCACCGAGCGATCTCCTTGACGGTCGAGATTCAATCCGACTGAGGTTAATGCCACGACTGGAGAAAATTGACAATGGCTGCACTAATGCCCCAGGAGCGTTTTGTTTAAAGCTAAAGGCCAGTGAAGTATGACCACCTGTAGTAGTTGGCGGCGTGAGGGCTAACACCCAAAAGCGGGTGCAATTGTTGGGATGATCGTTAATCGGGAAAGCCAGAATCGGCAAATTATAGAGTTCGGCAGCCCGTTGTGAGGCGATCGAGGCCAATGTCTGATTTTCGGCAATTAGTGGCAGTTTCTCGGCATTGGAGTTAGCAGGAATCAGTTCGGCCTTGGGCAAAAATTCCTCCAACCACTGCTGACACTGAGCTAGGGCCTGAGGATGTGAATAAACTGCTTGAATTCGATCGAGGGTTTGAGCGCAAGTAATTAGGGCATGATTAATCGGCATCACTAGGGCTTCTTGGATTTGGAGCTGATCCCACTGCCACAACCCATCCAGTGTCATCGTTACACTGCCCTGAATTGAATTTTCCACAGGCACAACCGCATAATTCAAACCATCTTGAGCTACGGCTTTAAGCGTTTGCGAGATCGTGGGATAAGGGCAAAGCTGTGACTCTGATTCCAGCCATTTATGCAGCTTGACATAGCTCTGCGCGGCTGATTCAGCGTAAGTTCCAGGCGGGCCAAGATAGGCAACGGCAATCATAATTTGACCGATTCACGACAAGCAGTTAGCCAACGTAGCAATACTAGCTCAAGTGTTTGAATGTCCTTAGTCGCGTTTTGTTTCAGCCACTGGGCAAGCGCATCGATCGGCGTAAAGTTACTACCAGCTTGCCAGTTCACATCTGCGCCAACTGCCGTGAGATGATTGCCAGATAGAGCTTGGACTTTGACCGTGTTGGGGAATTTTCGCTGCAAGAGTTCGGCTAATTCTGGAATCTCGTCGATGTTGTCATCAAAAAATCTGATTAACAAATTACGTTGCACTTTGTAATTCTCGGTCACAAGTAGCTTAGTTGCTTCTGGAGAAGGCTCAAATTCCATACTGGACATTTCTGGAATCGTACCAGACAGTTCCTTAAAAAACGGAATCGATCGATTCGCCGCATAGTTATTGTGAGCAATGAAAATATTTCCCGCCCTTTCATTTGGAAACAGACTATTAGTCAGCAAATGCACCTCGCAACCCATGCTATGACCAACGCCAAATACGGGGAAGTAGTCGAGAAAAAGCTTGCTGCGGACTCTTTGGAAAGATTTATGCACATCGATCGCAATTTGCCTGTGATCGAAAGTATTCGTAAATGGCGTTGCCACCACGACATAACCTCCAGCCGCAAGCTTCTCTAACAGGCGGCTATAGCTAATATGGGGCGCAGTTGCTAAAAATGCCCCACCCAGAAAATGGATCACTCCATGCGGTTGTGGCGGTGTTAAAACCCAACTTTGTTCGATCTGCTTCCATTCCATAAAGGTTTGAGGTTTAAAATTTTGAGACATCTAAATTCTAGCTTTGCGAAGTGTTTAGCGTGATTTCCACCGCCACATCAGTTGAGTAATTTATCGACAAACTGGTAAATAAAGCAGAATATCCAGCTAATTTGCGGAGATCGGTTCAGCTTAATTAAGGAAGATTTATGTGTATTTGGTCAGCTAGAATTGCTTAGCGCCCTCATACCCACACAAAATCTCATGAAAAAGAAGCAAGCAACCATGCCTGTATGCTTCCGAGCAATGTTGATCGCTCTACTGGCAAGTCCATTTGCCAACCCATTGGCAAGCTTAGCCATCACGGGTGGGGCCTTACTGGCTCAAGAATCCGATCGAACTAACACTCAAACCGAAGTCAAGCCAGAACGAATTCCTTTAACTAAACCGACCACACCTGTCTCAAAGCCCAATTTAAAGCCAAGCCTAAGACCAAGCCTAAGACCAAGCTCAA
>JARCMB010000180.1 GCA_030248825.1 Pseudanabaenaceae cyanobacterium MP8IB2.15
CATATTTTCCCCTTGCGCTCTCGCAGTGGCGGCGTGTTAAAGCGAGCGGGGCATACCGAAGCGGCGGTAGATTTAGCACATATGGCAGGGTTGTATCCTGCGGGCGTAATTTGCGAAATTCAAAACCAAAATGGCTCAATGGCACGCCTCCCAGAATTGCTGGAATATGCCAAGAAATTTAACCTCAAACTGATTAGCATTGCCGACTTGATCGGCTATCGTTTAAAGCATGAACGCTTTGTCGTGCGGGAATCGGTGGCAAAGCTGCCGACTCAGTTTGGCGATTTTAATATCTATGCCTATCGCAATACATTGGACAATTCTGAGCATGTGGCGATTGTCAAAGGTGATCCGAGCCAATTTGGTCAGCAAGAAATCATGGTACGTGTGCATTCAGAATGTCTGACTGGAGATGCACTTGGATCGTTACGCTGTGATTGTCGCGGTCAATTACAAAGTGCCTTAAAAATGATTGAATATGCTGGCTGTGGTGTTGTCGTATATCTGCGTCAAGAAGGACGAGGCATTGGTCTGATCAACAAACTCAAAGCCTATGCCCTCCAAGATTTGGGGCTAGATACAGTCGAAGCAAATGAGCGATTAGGCTTTGCGGCTGACTTACGCACCTATGGAGTTGGAGCGCAGATATTGCATGATCTGGGCGTTAAAAAAATGTGCCTGATCACAAATAATCCCCGCAAAATTGCAGGACTCAAGGGCTTTGGGATCGAAGTGGTGCGCCGCCGACCTTTGTTGATCGAAACCAACGAATATAACGAGCGTTACATGGAAACAAAAGCCAAAAAACTAGGGCATCTGCTATCGGTTAGCTCTTCCCACGACGGCGATCTCGCCATTCTAGAAAAGTAAGATAGCCAACACCACCAGTCACTGCCACTAGCAATGCGATCGCTGCCCAGAAAAAAAATCTAATAACTACTGTTTCTGACATCTGAATCCAGTGATTAATTTAATGACTTTTGCCGATTTATACAGCCGATTGGATCAGAGACCATTTCGTCCCCAAATCACAAAAGAGATCGAGAGCGTGAAAACGGCTAAAACTCCGACCCAACCCAATGTCAAAATATCCATACAATGCTCAGTTATTAACACTTGATAAAAATACTGCTTTTAATCATATTTCACTTTGCGGCCAGTTTCGCTCGATCGAGTAGCAAATTCTAGAATTCTGAACTAGCATGATGCCGTTGTGCAGTGAGAATGCTAAACTCGATCTACCGAAATGTTGGAGAGGTGGCAGAGCGGTTGAATGCGGCAGTCTCGAAAACTGTTATGGTGTGAGCCATCGGGGGTTCGAATCCCCCCCTCTCCGTTGATTCCCTATTTCACAAGTAGATTAAAAATAGTTGGTCAGCCAGAGCATGAACAAAATCTAGAAAAAAACTAGAAGAGAAACATATGTTAGAAAGGCGATTGCTTAAAATTCTTCTAGCAGATGATAATGCGATTAACCAAAAAGTGATCGACTTGATGCTGCAAAAATTGGGCTATTGTGCCGATATCGTCAGCAACGGATTGGAAGTGATAGAAGCATTACAACGCCAGACCTATGATGTTGTGTTAATGGATGTCCAGATGCCTCGGATGGATGGACTAGAAGCAACGAGACAAATTAGGCTAATGGAACAATCTTCAATTAATCGCGGATTAGTTCAAGATCTTGCCCCTCTAACAATCCCTGTAAGAATTATTGCGATAACTGCTGGTGCGATGATCGACGATCGAGAAAAATGTATTGCCGCAGGAATGGATGACTATTTAAGCAAACCAATTCTATTAGAAGATCTCAAGCAGGCATTAGCTCAGCGATCGGTAAACAGTAAGCAATTAGTTGAGCACCAAGCGTCTATAACCGATAACGCCACATCTACTTCTGAGGTTCTAGACCCAAAAGCTTTGCGAACTCTACGAGAAACGGCAGGAAATGATGCTGATGATTTTATGGCTGAGATGATCGATGTCTATATTGCTGATGTGCCCAAAAAGCTGAAAATTATCGAGCAGGCGATCGAAACTCAAGACATCAAAGAACTTGGCAGAATATCACATTCTCTGAAGTCAAGTAGTGCAATATTTGGGGCGATACTTTTAGTGCAGCTTTGCCGAGAGCTAGAGACAATTGCCCTCTCAGGAGATGCTAGTCTAGAAGCAGAGTTTATGGCGGAATCCAGTGCGGCTTTCTTTACAGCATTAACAACAGAATTCGATCGAGTCCGATCTGCTCTGATTGTCGAACGCCAAAAGTTAGATAGCTAGGGTCACAAATAGGTCGCAAGTAAGGCATAAATAAAGCGCAAATATGAACAGAGTTGGAGAAGCGACAGATTTACCACTAGCTTTGATTGCCGATGATGATGAAGTCATACGGCGTTATTTGTGCCGCTCTATGCACCATGCTGGATATCGCACGATCGAAGCAAGTGATGGTGAGCAATGTCTGACTCTTTATACTGAACTACATCCTGATATTGTGTTGCTAGATGCGATCATGCCTGTGATGGATGGATTTACCTGTTGCGCTCGCATTCACACATTGCCTGAGCCGTATCATGCCCCTGTGTTGATGATTACAGGGCTTGACGATCGAGAATATGTCGATCGAGCTTTTGCGGCTGGGGCATCTGACTACGTGACAAAGCCGATTCATCTGGCGGTGCTAATTCAACGAGTGAGACGCTTAATTCAGCAATCTCGGCTCCGTCAAGAACTGGAGGTGTCAAACCAGACTTTAGAAAATCGAGTCCAAGAGCGCACCATAGAATTAGAAAACGCGATCGAGCAATTGCAAGTCGAAATTGATAAACGCAAACAAGCGGAGGAAGTAGTAACTCAGGCTCTAGAACGAGAAAGGGAACTCAGTGACCTCAAAACTAGGATAATCACGACGCTCTCGCATGAATTTCGCACCCCTTTATCGTCGATCTCGCTTTCATTTGACATCATCGAACAGCAATATTTAACGCTCGATCCAGATAAGCGATCGAAGCGTTTTATGCAAGTCAGAAATAATATCAAACGCATTACTCAAGTTCTGGATGATGCCTTAACAATCAGTAAAAATGAAGCTAGTGAGTTGTCATTTAATCCCACACCGATCGATTTAGCCGAGTTTTGCCATACCCTAGTCAAAGAATGGGAATCGCTCAAAAATCAAAACCAGCAAATTATGTTTAATCATAATTTCACTCAAAGCAAATGTCCCCGTTCTGTCTGGCTCGATTCTCAACTACTTCAGAAAATCTTTTTTCATCTTTTTATGAATGCTACACGCTTCTCACCTAATGGCGGAGAAGTAAAGCTGGAATTGAACTGTACAGAGACATCTGTGATCTTTCGGGTGAGCGATCGGGGTATTGGGATTCCGCTAGCGGAGCACAACCGTATTTTTGAAGAATTCTATCGAGCCAGTAATGCTAACACCATACCTGGTACACCCGGTGCGGGTCTGGGTCTAGCGATCGTCAAACAAGCGATCGATCTTCACGGCGCCTCGATCGCGATTGAAAGTCCAGCTAACGGTGGGGTAACATTTGTGATTTCATTCCCTCTAAATCCCGTGTTGAGGTATGCTGAAAACTAGTTGTGAGCTATTTGTAGTTGTAGGCGATTTTAACTGTGACTTACAAAATTGGGCTGCTAGGTTTAGGAACAGTGGGAACAGGTGTGGCAAACATCTTGCTTGACCCTGAAGGGCGGAATCCCCTGCTGCACGAAATTGAAATTAAGCAGGTGGGAGTTCGATCTCTTACAAAACCTCGATCGATTAAGTCTCTTGGTGATCGCGATCTGCCAGAAGATTATTGTACTGATGACCTGATGTCGATCGTCACCGACCCCGATATTGACATTGTTGTGGAAGTAATAGGCGGGATTGAGCCAGCGAGGAGTCTTGTACTCAAGGCAATCGCGCATGGCAAACACATCGTCACGGCGAACAAGGCTTTACTCGCACGGCATGGCGACGAGATTTTTACCGCCGCCAAGTCAACTGGTGTGTATGTGATGCTAGAAGCCTCTGTTGCTGGGGGCATCCCGATCGTCCAAGCTTTAAAACAGGCTTTAGGTGCAAATCGGATTACCTCACTCACAGGCATCATCAACGGTACGACGAACTATATCCTCACCCGAATGCACGAAGCAGGGGAAAGTTTTGAGAGTATTTTGGCAGACGCGCAGAAGCTGGGCTACGCTGAAGCTGACCCTACGGCGGATATTGATGGTTTTGATGCTGCCGATAAGATTGCAATTTTGGCGAGTCTGGCATTTGGCGATCGAATCAAGCTAGATCGCATTTACCGTGAAGGAATTCGCAACATTACTGGTACTGACATCAAAGCCGCCACCGAACTTGGATTTGTGATCAAGTTACTAGCAATTGCACGCCGTCCAGAAATTAGTCCAGAATCTAGCGAATCTCAGGAGTTAGACATTCGGGTTCACCCCACCCTAATTCCCAAGCATCATCCCCTCGCCAGTATCAACGGTGTCACCAATGCCGTCACGGTTTCAGGCGATCCGATTGGCGAAGTTGTATTTTCAGGGCCTGGGGCTGGCTCTGGAGCTACAGCAAGTGCCGTCGTTGCCGATATTCTTAGCGTCGTTGCCGCACTCAAAACTAGCCAGCAAAATCACCAAGATCACCCTAAAATTAACCAGCTCATGGGTTGTTCGCATCAACACTACGCCTCTGTGCAATCGATCGATAAAACGATCAATCAGTTCTATGTCAGATTTATTACCCGCAATCAGCCTGGCGTGATCGGTGATCTTGGTACTTGCTTCGGTAAACATTTGGTGAGCTTGGAGTCAGTATTGCAAAAGCCCAGTCTGGAATCTTCGAGCGAAAATCTTGCCGAGGTCGTAATTGTGACCCAGAGAGTGATTGAAGGTAATTTTCAAGCAGCCTTGGCTGAAATTACCAAACTACCGTCGCTCTATAATATTCCGACCGTAATTCGGATTTTATAGGGCAAAAAATATTTTGTTTACAATCTTTAACATAAACCTGTAATATAGTTATTGACCACTGCTGTTGTGCTCCTGTTCTGGATTTATAACGCCCTGCCAAATCCAGGGTGCTGGATGGAATTTAGATGGAGCTGATGCAGACTACTTACTTTCTTTAGTCAGGAGCATTCATGCCCTCTTCTTTTCAATCTTTAGGCTTGTCTGAAGCCCGTATTCAGGTACTTACAGAACTAGGCTTTAACGAGCCAACTCCGATCCAAGCTCAAGCTATTCCACAACTGCTCGCAGGCAATGACATGCTAGGTCAAGCCCAGACTGGGACTGGCAAAACTGCGGCTTTTTCACTGCCAATTCTAGAGCGGATCGATACGACTCAAAACAAGCTTCAAGCTCTAATTCTCACACCTACTCGCGAATTGGCACTCCAAGTTAGCCAAGCAATTCGTGGTTTTAACCTTAAACCAGGCGCGAAGATCTTGACCGTTTATGGTGGTCAGTCGATCGAACGCCAAATTTCTCAGCTCCAACGTGGTGTCCACGTAGTTGTTGGTACACCAGGGCGTGTGATCGATCTGATGGATCGTCGCAACCTTAAGCTCGATGATATTTCTTGGTTCGTGCTTGATGAAGCCGATGAAATGTTGAACATGGGCTTTATCCAAGATGTTGAGAAAATTTTGGCAGCGACTCCGACCGAACGTCAAACTGCGTTCTTCTCGGCAACAATGCCAGCACCGATCAAACGCTTGGTCAAAAACTACTTGAAATCACCAGTGATGGTCAAGGTTGAGGCAGAAATGAGTGCCCCATCCATGATCAATCAACAAATTTATCTTGTTCCACGCCACCTCTCTAAAGAAGAAGCGTTGTTGCCGATTCTGGAGTTAGAGGCTCCAACTTCAGCGATTATCTTTGTGCGTACCAAAGATTCTGCTAGCCATCTCACCGATATCCTGCAATCGGCTGGGCATAGTGTCGATGAGTATCATGGCAACCTGACTCAAATTCAACGTGAAGGATTGCTGCGTCGCTTCCGTAACCAACAGGTGAAATGGGTGGTCGCTACCGATATTGCCGCACGGGGACTGGATATCGATAACCTCACCCATGTGATCAACCTCGATCTACCTGATGATTTGGATCGTTATGTCCATCGTATCGGTCGCACAGGTCGCGCTGGTAAGACAGGCACTGCGATTACCCTGATCACTGCGAAAGAACGCTTTAAGGTGCGTCAACTGGAAAAGCAAGTTGGTCAGCCATTTGAGTTGCTGCAAATGCCCACAATTGGTCAAATCCAAGCCCAGAGAATCTCCCGTTTTACGGAGCAAATTCATCAGTCTTTGAGCGGGGAACGACTGGCTTCATTCCTGCCATTGGTGTCGCAATTGTCTGAAAATTATGACCCTCAAGCGATCGCTGCTGCGGCTTTACAGCTTGCTTACACCCACATCCAATCGGAAAAATCAGAGCAAGCTGCCCTGAACGTGCTCTCGAAGCAAGTTGACAAGAAGCCTACCTCTGATAAGCCTGTCAAACGTTTTCAGGACAACAGTTACAACGATCGAAATGACCGCAACGATCGAAATAGCGGTGGGCGACGTGGTAGCTACGAGCCTCGTCCCAAAACCAGCAGCCGATACGCAGAGTCTTCTGGCTCTAAAAATCCAGTCAAGAAGTAAGTCAAACAGTTGATTTGCGATCTTGAGATCTAAGACTTGCAGCTCAGTGCTTTAACGGCATTGGGCTGTTTTTTTGATTGGATGGTGTCGGCAGTTGATGCTACGATCCAGCCGTAATTCACGATCCAAACCTAAATGAGTAACGAAGTAATTCCATCAGTGCTGCTAAAAAATCGTCTGCAATATAGTGGTCGAAAATACACATACCGCGTCGATCGACTCCGATTACCCAATGGCGTTGAAGGCGAGTATGAATACATCCGTCATCCAGGTGCGGGTTTGGCTGTTCCAATCACGGTGGATGGCAAATTTATTCTAGTTAAACAATATCGGTTTGCGATCGAAAGATATCTCTTAGAATTTCCTGCTGGCACTTTGGAAGTAGATGAGATCCCTGAGATCACAATCAAACGCGAACTCGAAGAAGAAACAGGCTATCGCGCCCACAGTTGGCAAAAATTAGGTGAATTCTTTATCTGTCCTGGCTATTCTGATGAGATCATCCATGCCTATCTAGCACGAGATCTTGAAGAGTTAGCGAATCCTCCCGCTCAAGACGACGATGAAGAGATCTCTTTAGTTATGCTCGATCGAGCCGAAATTGAATCTCTAATCAGATCGGGCAAAGCCTCCACCAGCCTCGATGCCAAGTCGATTACCGCGTTCCATTTAGCTTTACCATATCTCTAAGGTAGCTCTAGAGAAATCTGTCCTAACTTACCTTTGCGAAAGTCTTGGAGGATAGAGCGGGCAGCACGTTCGCTGTCACCATTAAACTTTTTCTCGGATACCTCAATAATGTAATCCATCCCAGATTCATGATCGAACACAAGTCCGTATCGATCGATCAGTCTCACACCCAAATCATCAAACTGTTCGATCGCCGCCGCCGCCACCACCAGATTATCGTAAGCAGCACCGCCAATATCATCACAAATCGCCAATTTAAGCGCAGCAGATTGATCGTTCATCAGAGGTGGCAAAATCCCTGGCGTGTCGAGTAACTCAATCTGATCGGAAATCCGAATCCAACGTAACTGTCTGGTCACACCTGGACGATTAGAACTCTCCGCCGCCCGTTTTTTGAGCAACCGATTGATCAGAGCAGACTTGCCCACATTGGGAAAACCAATCACCACTGCACGCACAGGGCGCGGCAACATTCCTCTGCTATGTCGTCGGGCATTGACTTGTTCTCCTGCAACCTGAGCCGCTTTTAGCAATGACTGAGTTCCTTGACCAGCCTGAGCATCAGTGAAATATATTGTCTGATCCTGTTGCTTGAACCACCTTTTCCATTGGGCTTGGACATCAGGTGAAATCGCGTCAACCCGATTCATCACTAACAAATGAGATTTCCCCTCAACCCAAGTGGCGATTTTAGGATGACTGCTAGCAAATGGAATCCGAGCATCCCGTACCTCCAATACGACATCCACCCGCTTGAGCTGTTCGCGTAGAGCTTTTTCCGCTTTGGCAATGTGACCTGGATACCAACTGATGAGGGGTGCCATATTTCGGAAATGAATAAGTAGGGAATATTTATAGGCTTGAAGCTTGAGTGTAGGTTAAATCGGAGCTGAATAGGGTGTAAAGTATGAATACTCACTCACAAAAGTTTATAATTAGTCAAGCTTTAATAAAAATCTTTTTAAAACTTAATTATGTCCACTAGCAAATTTCAGCCTAGAAAATTTAAAAACTTTATTTCATATGCGATTAATTTTCTGCTCTGTGCCTTAGTCACTTTGAGTGTTACGTTCAGCCATGCCGCTCCTGCTCTGGCGATCGATGCCCCAGAACTTCTACCTCAAGAGCAAACAAACGTGATCGACTTGGGAAAATTTCTCTCTGGCCCCGAAAAAATTAAGCTCGATCGAGATTTAACTAGCTTTGAGAAAAAAACTGGCTGGAAATTACGTATTCTGACTCAAGTCGATGCTACACCTGGTAGAGCTGTCAAAAAATATTGGGGTTTAAACGAGCGCAGCGTTTTGTTAGTGGCTGATTCACGCGATCGAAACATTCTTAACTTCAATGTCGGTGATGATGTCTACAGTCTCTTACCACGCGGATTTTGGATCGAACTCCAGTCGCGCTATGGCAATCAGTTCTTTGTGCGCGATCGAGGTCAAGATCGGGCAATTTTGTCCTCAGTTGACGCGATTGTCACCTGTCTAGAACAAGATGGTTGTGCCGTTGTACCTGGTTTACCGCAAGAGCAATGGGTCTTAACACTGATTACCTCGCTCGTTGGTGGCATCATCTTTGGTTTTGCTGGACACCCTCGCCGTGAAGGTGAATTTTTCGCTTGGCGATGGGCTTTGGTGTTGGCTCCACTCTGGGGAATGCTATTTCTCGTTTTTGGGATTGGGCCTGTGGTGATGCGCACGGGAGATATTCTGCCCATTATTCGTAACGTTGCTGGGTTTACTGGCGGCGCAATTATCGCCTACCTTATCCCTTCGCCTAAACGCTCAACTTCAATTCCTGAAGCTAGGCCCTAAGCTCATTAGATCGTGAGGAATCTAAATCAATGGCTTGCAGTAATTTCACGTTGGATTCGGTGCAATCAACCTTTGGGCTAGCGATCGATGAACATCGCGATCTGTTTGCGGATGTCGAAAAAGTCCAACCATCAGCATATTTGACGATGGGGTTGGCAGAGAATGTGGAATTGGCGACGATGATCGGGACAGAAAAAGCGCGTTCAGAATTTGCGATCGCTCCAGTTTTGGCAGAAGTGAGAAGGCAAACGGGTTTTCAGGTGTCGCTGTTTTCTGGGACGGAGTTTAATGTCGATCTTGAGCAAGGTTTAGGGGGATTTTGCGATTTTATTTTGAGTGCAGCTAAAGAGCAATTATTTATTAGTGCGCCTGTGGCGATCGTGGTTGAGGCGAAACGGGAAGATATTATTGCGGGAATTGGTCAATGTGTAGCAGTAATGTTGGCAGCACAGATCTTCAATCAAAGGAAGTGCAATCAACTACCTGTGATTTATGGAGCGGTTACAAGTGGGACAAATTGGCGTTTTTTAATCCTAGAAGATCGATTGGTCAGAATTGATTTGACGGAGTATTACCAAGAAATTGGGTCTAAAGCCCCGCCGTTCTAGGGCGGCTTTTTCTTCGCATCCTGCAATACTCATAGCCAACCTCTCAGGGCAAGGAACGCAG
>JARCMB010000181.1 GCA_030248825.1 Pseudanabaenaceae cyanobacterium MP8IB2.15
ACTAACTTGTCGATCGAAGCCACAATGTCAGGGTAGCCACCTTCTAATTTCACCGCTTGCGCCCCCGTCTCCTTGAGCACCCGTCCTGCCGATCTCATCGCCTGTTTGGGACTTTCTTGATAGCTCATAAACGGTAAATCTACTACCAGCAAAGCATTGGTTACGCCTCGACTCACGGCTTTAGCATGGTGAATCATTTCATCTAGGGTAATTGGCAGTGTAGTTTTGTATCCCAACGCTACCATCGCCATCGAATCCCCAACCAAAATCAGATCCACGCCTGTCTGGTCGAGGATCTTGGCGATCGAATAATCACTTGCAGTCAGAGCCGCGATCGAACGTCCCTGTTGTTTCCATACTTGTAATTGAGCAACGGTTACCATACCCATGATTTTAAAGTATGCGATCGCCTATTTAGCCTTGAGTTGCCGAGCCACAGCACCTAAGACCCCATTAATGTATCTATAGCCGTCCTCGCCACTGTAGCGTTTTGCTAGCTCTACAGCCTCATTGATTGCTACTTGAGTGGGTACGCGCAAATAAGCCAACTCAGCTACTGCCAAGCGCAAAATATCTCGATCGATTCGAGCTAGGCGACTCATCTGCCAATCAATTAAGGCACTGCTGATGATTTCGTCGATTTGCGATTGCTCTTCGTGGACGGTGCGTAAAAGCTCAAATGCGTAGTGCCTGACATCTGACTGTTGCGAAAATTGGACTAATTCGGGGAAATCTAAAGCGAAGCCAACACGGTTAATCGCAGTTTGGGTGAGGGTGATCGCTTCTCGTACCATCAACTGAGACGCATTCATATCGATCGCACGGGTTTCACTGGTCAACATTTTGTCTTGACCGCGTTGCAATTCGGCACTGGCTGTGATCAGCATTTCTTTGACTTCATCGGTCAGCGATCGAACTGCTGCTGTCACCATATCCTCAATGGTCTTCTGCTCTAAGTTTTGGGTCTGAGTGGGTAGTTGACTGATGCTGAGGAGGGCCAGTTCTCTGGCAATGTGACGGGCTTGCATAGGAAAAATACGGAATGAACAACTTGAATGCTTGAGGCCACTTTGCCGAAGATTTGCTAAAGGTGGGATCGTAACAATAGCATTTTGCCTTGCTGGTTTTGTCTAGCTAGGTGTCGCTGCGGCAAAATCTTGAGTAGTCGATCGCACAAAGTTTGTAAGATGCTTATACAACGATCCTATCAGTTAAGTCATGAGTCAAAACTTTACCGCGAAAATTCACCACCAAGGGCAGATCCATACAATTACTGTGTCTGACGATCGATCCGTGCTCGAGGCCGCCCACGCTCAGGGGATTGACTTACCGAGTTCTTGCATTGCTGGCGTATGTACAAGTTGCGCTGCCCAGCTAATTAGCGGCGAAGTCGATCAAAGCCAAGGTATGGGAGTTGGCGGCATGGGCGAAGTGCTTGATGCCAAGGGCTATATATTGCTCTGCGTTTCCCACCCCAAATCCGATCTAGAAATTGTCACCGAAAAAGAGGAGGAAGTCTACGAACTTCGCTTTGGGCGGGGCTTTTAAGTTCTAAAATCCAAAAAGAGAAATTCACACACAAAAAGCTATGACTAATTCAGCCACGATTGAAACTGTCGATCGAAAATTGGAGCATATCGTCTCGGTTTTGGTTCGGATGGCAGATGAGCAATCCGATTTCAGGCGGGAGATGCAGCAGTCTCTGAGAGAATCCGATCAGCGCATGACTAGGCTTGAATCGACTCTGCAGGAGGTCTCACAGACGACTAGAGAGCAATCAGAAGTTGCAAAGATTCAGGCTGAAAATGTCAGAGAACTAATCAGACTTTTGAATGAGCGCAGAGCATGACGAATAACAGCGAGATTGTTGCCGCATTTACGCAGATCGTTGGCGCGGATGGAGTCCGACCCGATCATTTGTTTAGATCGAGTGACCAGATTGACTTGGCGATTTACCCCAACACCCAACAGGAATTAGCCGCCTCGATCGAATTCGCAGCTCGGCATGAACTCCAAATTATCCCTTGTGGCAATGGCAGCAAGCTGAATTGGGGCGGACCGATCCAAAGTCGAGCAGGATGCATTGCGATTAGTACGGCAAAACTCGATCGACTGATCGAACATGCCGTCGGCGATCTGACCGTAACTGTGGAAGCTGGGATTAGGTTTGCGGATTTACAAGCGATATTGGCAAAAGCAAATCAGTTTTTGGCGATCGATCCCGCCTATCCTGTGACATCCACCTTGGGGGGCATTGTCGCCACGGCAAGCACAGGCTCTCTACGTCAACGTTATGGTGGCGTGCGCGATCTATTATTGGGGATTTCGTTTGTTCGATCGGATGGCGAATTGGTGAAAGCGGGTGGTCGGGTGGTCAAAAATGTCGCGGGGTATGACCTGATGAAATTACTGACTGGTTCGTTTGGCACTTTGGGCGCGATCGCCCAGTTGACTTTTCGGCTCTATCCTTTACCTGAAAATTCTCAAACTGTTGTGCTGATAGGTGCAGCCGAGATGGTGGCGACGGCTCGAATGAAATTGCTCAGTTCCACCTTCACACCTGCGATCGCCGATTTGATTTCGCTTGGTCTCGATCGAGAAGGATTGGGATTGGCAGTAAGGTTTGATGGGATCGAAGCATCAGTAACAGCGCAGTCCAACCAGTTAATCGAACTCGGCAAAGCTCTAAACCTCAAAGGCGAAATTTTGACTGACTCTGCTAGCTTCTGGCAGGATTTACAAGATCGTTGCTGGCAGAAAAACTCAGAGCGCACCGCGATCTGCAAACTGGGAATTTTGCCTTCTCAAGCAAGTGAAGTTTTAGGATCGATCGCGCACCTACAACACTACGCCCAGATTCATGCTGCTAGCGGTCTGGGTATTTTACGCCTCGATCGAGCCGAAGCTCACACGATCGGTCAAATTCGCGATCGATGTGCCGCCACAGGTGGATTTTTGACCATACTCGAAGCTCCCGTAGAGATCAAGCAAAACCTCGATGTGTGGGGATATACTGGCAATTCGATCGAGGTCATGCAAAGACTGAAGCAGCAATTCGATCCTAACAATATGTTCAGCCCTGGTCGCTTTCTGGTCGGCTAGGTTGCTATTCCTTCCATCAATATTTAGATAGGTTCGAGTCGGTTCGAGTTTTAATATTCCTCTTACAATCGAAATATATCCAATATCTTTAAATCATTTAAAAATAAAATCAAGTAATTTAATCTATGCAAACTTCCAATCGAGAGATAGCTCAAACCGCAGCTCAAACCGAATATTTACCGAAGCTCGACTCAACTCATCCACCCGATCCGAAGCTGATCGATGCTTGTGTGCACTGCGGTTTTTGTCTTGCTACTTGTCCGAGTTATCGCGTAATTGGCAAAGAGACAGATTCGCCACGCGGCAGAATCTATTTAATGGATGCCTTAAATCAGGGCACAATCCCACTCTCAGATGCCACAGTCCAGCATTTTGATTCTTGTTTGGGATGTCTCGCTTGCGTCACCACCTGCCCCTCTGGCGTGCAGTATGACAAACTAATCGAAGCCATTCGCCCCCAAATCGAACGCAATCATAATCGCTCTCTTCCCGATCGACTGCTGCGAAAATTCATCTTCTCGCTCCTGCCTTATCCCGATCGATTACGTTTGTTTCTTGCACCATTATTGGTTTATCAAAAAACTGGATTGCAAAAACTGATGAGATCGATCGGCTGGTTGAAACAAATCTCTCCGCCTCTCGCCGCGATGGAATCATTGATGCCAGATCTATCGCCAAAGGCATTTCAGGATAATATTCCAGAACTAATTCCTGCTCAAGGCGAAAAACGTTATCGGGTGGGATTGCTGCTCGGTTGTGTCCAACGACTATTCAACCCCGATGTGAATGAAGCGACCGTGCGCGTTTTGACCGCAAATGGATGTGAAGTTGTCGTGCCTCGATCGCAAGGTTGTTGTGGTGCGCTCACTCATCATCAGGGACAAGTAGAGCAAACTAAAATTTTGGCTAGACAGTCGATCGATAGTTTTGCCGAGATGGATATTGATGCTTTAATCGTGAATGCCTCTGGTTGCGGTCATACACTCAAGGAATATGCCAGCATTCTCGCCGATGATCCTGACTATGCTGAGAAGGCGAAAGCGTTTGTCAGTAAAGTAAAAGATGTGCAGGAATTTCTATATGATGTCGGATTAACCGCGAAGCTCTCTCCTTTGCAAGATGAACCTCTAACGCTGGTCTATCAAGATGCTTGTCACATGCTCCACGGTCAGAAAATTAGTGTGCAGCCCCGCCAATTATTAAAACAAATTCCCAACGTGAACTTACGTGAACCGATCGATGCCGCTCTCTGCTGCGGTAGTGCGGGGATTTACAACATCCTCCAGTCCGAAGTCGCTGAAGAATTGGGCGATCAAAAAGTCCAAAACCTACTCGACACTGGCGCAAGCGTGATCGCCTCCCCTAACATCGGCTGCTATACCCAAATTAGCAAACATCTCAAATTGCAAGGCAAAACGACTCCCGTTCTCCATCCCATACAACTTCTAGACCTCTCCATTCGCGGCATCAAACTTTAGAATATTTATCGGATAAGGATTGAGCGAATATGGGTTGGAATTCATCGATCGAACATTCTACTTCTTGGGAGGTATAATTAATAATTAAATAATGCAGTTGCCATTGTAATTAATTCACATTAAAAGCCATGCTAGGAATAGCTGTCACAGAAGCCATTACAACAATCGCAGAGGCAGAACAACGATTTCATCTACGCCGCAGTCAAACGGAAGATTTTTTTCGAGAATGGACTGAGAACTTACCCGAACTAAGCTCTATCGATCGAACTAACTTAGATATTCTCTGGCAACGTTATATCTATCATCGTTCGGCAGGAAACTTACTAGAAAGCACAGTAATGTTGCTAATAGTTTCACCCTTACTTGCTATTGCGGGTTTGTACGATCCTCCCTTTCGCGTCAAGTCTGAGGAATCCATTCGCATAGAACTATCAGATAGTGAAGAGACCCTATTCGGTCGCATTGATGTTTTGGTGTTGCGTGACCGCTTGTGGGTGATTGTTCTTGAATCCAAGAAAACGATGTTTTCGGTATGGTCGGCTTTACCACAGACTCTTGCATATTTGATCGCTAGTCCAAACCTCGATCGACCCACATTCGGCATCTTAACCAACGGTGATGATTTCCTATTTATCAAACTGGAGTCCAAAGAATATGCTATGTCTCAAGTATTTTCCCCATTGGTAAAGCAGCAAGATTTAGAACAAGTATGCAAAATCCTGCGTAAACTCTCACAAATTGTTTTAGAGCCATAAAGTTTCTAATCGTTATGAAGTTTAATTCCCATTTGTGAACTTAGTGATTAGATTTCTGTAACATCAGTTATCAGCACCAAACCATTTCTTATGGATTTCCTGATAAGTACCGTTTTCTTTGAGCGTTAAAAAAGCAGTGTTGACTGGTTTGCGATAGGGACTATTGGGTGGAAAAACAATCCCATAGCTCTCTTGCCGAAATATACTTCCAACTACTTGTACCTTCCCTTTACCATCCCGCGAGGCGTAATAGAGCAAGACAGGTGCATCGAAAACTACGGCATCCACTTGTTTTTGGATTAGAGCCTCAAAAGCATTACCAGAGCGAGGAAACTCTGTGACCTTAATATTATTTTCGCGCAGGTATGCCACAGATGTACTACCAGTAACGCTAGCAACGTTCTTTCCTGGCAAATCACTCGGCCCATTGATATTGCTCTTAAGTTGTTGCACGGTTAGAGAAGTTGTAACCGTAGCTGTAAAGTAGGCAATAAAAACCACACTTGTAAACATCCAAATTATGGCAACCACCCTTCCTGCTGGGCTTTTTGGCATCTCTTCTGCCTGAGTCGCTAGAGTTGAGAGCGCCCACCAGCAAGCTTCAAAGATTCCTGGGAAATAGTTTTTGGAGATTGAACTCACCTTGTGGCGATGCTCAAATAGCCAGACCACATGAGCGGGAACTAAGATAATTACCAGCATGATGCCGATCAATTGGAGGAAAGTGCCAGAAAATATACCTTCGATAAAACTAGTAACTGGATTAGCACTGGGTTGAGATAAGACGAGAATTTGCA
>JARCMB010000017.1 GCA_030248825.1 Pseudanabaenaceae cyanobacterium MP8IB2.15
TCGTTCTGCGTCATGGCAAATGGTACGCATCAATCACGGTAAATTGTGAGGTGGTGCGTGAAACTGGTGACGGTGTAATTGGTTTGGATTTTGGTGTTACCCACGCTGTTGCGATGAGTGATGGCACAATTATTGATGCTCCTAAATTCTTGGCAAAAGCAGCTAAGGAAATTAAGGCTCTCAATAAAGAAAAACGTAGAAAGCGCTCTCCTAACCGTAAGAAGAAAATCAAAGCTTCTAATGGTTGGAAACGAGCGCAAAATAAAGTGTCTCAACTTACTCGCAAGGTCGCGAGAAAAAGAGACGATTGGATGCATAAAGTTTCGAGCAATATAGTTAGCGGTAATAGCCTAATTGCAACTGAGAAACTGACCATCAAAAATATGACTCGCAAGGCTAAGAAGGGTAGTAAGCGTAAGGCTCAGAAAACTGGGCTAAACCGCAATATGCTTGACGTTGGGATCGGTATGCTTAAATCGGCTATTGAGTACAAGGTTACTGAAGCGGGTGGGCAGTATATTGAGATTCCAACTCAGAAAGTAAAACCTTCTCAAACTTGCCCTAATTGCGGTCATCAGCAGAAAAAAGAACTCAGCGAGCGTGTTCATACTTGTTTGCAATGTGGCTACACAGCAGATCGAGATGTGGCGGCGGCGCAAGTCATGCTCAACTGGGTTTTATATGATTCTACGGTGTTCGGAACGAGCATCGTCAAACGTGGAGAGCCAAGCTCTACTCCATCTCCTACGCATTGTGGCGGGATGGCGCAACTTGGCTCGGCGAAGCGTAAAAAACACTCCTTGCTCGATGGGAATTTAGAAACCCCATCCTCGCCCAGCAGGGTGGGGTAGTTCATATATCTTCAATAACTAATACTACCTAATAGATATATGCAGTGTTCAAAAGATTAAATAGGTTGTTTAATATAGCTAGTGTAAAGTGTGTTGATTAAAGCTCCTCTTTCGTTCATGAATCCTTTTGTTGTTTAGGTGAGTAAAAAATATGAAACTAAGAATCCTTGCTGCGGCACTGAGTTCGATCGCGGCGGTGATCGGCTTTTCCGATCGAGTCCAAGCCCAGAACCCAGAACATCTGCGAAATCTACTGCAAACATTGGAATGCCAAGAATGCGAGTTGAGCAACATCGACATCAATAATGCAAATTTGAGCGGATCTTTCCTCAATGGTGCTAACTTAAGCAACAGCATTCTCAGAAATGTAAAGCTATTTAACTCCGAACTAGTCAGAGCCGATTTGAGAAACGTTAACCTCAGAAGTAGTGACCTCAGAAATGTCTTTCTGATGGATGCTAATCTTTCAGGTGCGAATTTGTCAGGCGCAAATGTTCGTAACAGCAGGATTCATCACGCCAACTTGAGCAAGACAGATTTAACTGGGACGAACTTTATCAGTTCTGAATTGATTTACGCCAACCTCAACAAAGCTAACCTGACTGGAGCTAAGTTGCGAAATGCTAGCCTGTATCGTGCCGATCTAACTGGGGCGAACTTGAAGAATGCCGATCTTTATAGTGCTGATTTGACAGGGGCTGACCTAACTGGTGCCGATCTCAGTGGGGCTGACCTGACTCGTGCTAATCTCTCAGGCACAGGCTTGAAGGGTGCGAACTTGTGTAAAGCGATTTTGCCCGACGGTTCGATCTCTCTTGATGGTTGTAAGTAAATATCTTTAGCTAGGCTTGAGTATGAATAATGCACAGCTAACCCTTTCCCCCCGCCCTGTTTTGTGGCGACAGGTATGGGGACTTACGGCTGTGCAAGCGTCTATTACGCTTGCTTGGGTGATCTATAACGTATATTTACTCGATCTGTTGAAACAGTTTGGCTTTGCCGCAGAATTTGCCGTTGTATTACTATTTATAGAAAATGGTCTGGCGATCGCGATGGAGCCTTTAATGGGCAGTCTGTCAGATCGAGCAATACATCGGTTGGGGACGAGGTATTCATTTATTGCCGTAGGGATTTTACTAGCTTCGGTTTTGTTTATATCGATTCCTGCCATATTTATTTTTGGTGGTGGTTTTAGCAACCTCAAGTGGTTAATGGTTGCCGTGATCATCCTGTGGGCAATGGCAATGACGGTGTTTCGTAGTCCTGCCATTGCTTTATTGCGCAAATACTCGCGTACTCAAGATTTACCAATCACTGCGAGTTTATTAACTTTGGCAACGGCGTTTGTCGGAGCCGCAAGACCCTTCTCAAATCGATTTATTTTAAGCTTAGGTGCGCCTGCTACTTTTGCAATCGGGTCTGGAGTTTTATTGGCTGCTTTGGCAATTTTAAGAACTGTCAAGCCCAATTTTGAAATTATTCAAGATTCACCTCAAGAATCTCAATCTCCTGTTTCAAAGCTATCGCTACTATTAAACTTTGCAATCGGTTTCAGCATTAGCTTTGGGGCAAGATTATTGCTTGGTGAAATTTTCCCTAGAGGCTTACGAACGGGATTTCCCGATCTGAGTTTAGACTTACTGATGGGCTTGGCTGGGATCGCGATCGGGATATCAGCATTTCCTGTGGGATGGCTGGCAGCACGCTTTGGCAATCAGAAGCTATTGCTGATCGGTCTGCAAATATCGATCTTCTGTTCCTTTTTCCTAGCATTAGCAAACGGGTCAATTCTAACTGGGCTGGTCGTAGCGATCGCGGCGATCGCATTTAGTACAGTTTCCAACAGCGCGATCGCCCTAGCTTTATCCACAACAGTCCCATCTAAAGCTGGGCTAGGCATAGGCATGTATTTTAGTGGTGGTGCGGCAGCCGTCAGTACTTTTGTGAAAATGTTTCCCGTTCCATCTCAAATTAGCAGTCTTAATGTGGCAGTTCTGACGATGTGCGCCTTTCTGCTTGCAGCCACCTGTGCGATCGGCAGTAGACAATACGATCTACCGATCGAACTCGAATAGGAAGCAATCTAGGCAATCGATCGACAAATTTTGTTATCCTAGCAACAGCACTTCGTCATGGCATCGGTAATCTTAAATGACTCAAACTCCACTCGCACCTGAAACTAATCCAAAAACTAATCCAAAATTCGCCCTAGATAATCGACCCGATCACCTCGGTCGGTTTGGGATTTTTGGTGGCAAGTATGTGCCAGAGACGCTGATGAGTGCGTTGAGTGAGTTTGAAGCCGCCGCAAAATATTACCAACAAGACGAAGATTTCAATCGCGAACTAGACGGCTATCTCAAAGATTATGTGGGTAGACCGACACCACTCTATTTTGCCCAACGTCTTACAGATCATTACCGCACAGCTCAGATCTATCTCAAACGCGAAGACCTGAATCACACTGGCGCGCATAAAATCAACAACGCCATGGGACAAGTGCTGCTGGCAATTCGGATGGGGAAGAAACGCATTATTGCCGAAACTGGTGCAGGACAGCATGGTGTCGCTACAGCTACCGTCTGCGCTCGATTTGGGTTGCAGTGCGTGATCTACATGGGCGTGCATGACATGGAACGCCAATCGCTCAATGTATTTCGGATGAAATTGATGGGAGCCGAAGTCCGTCCCGTATCTTCAGGGACTGGCACGCTCAAAGATGCCACCTCTGAGGCAATCCGTGACTGGGTAACAAATGTCGAATCGACCCACTATATTTTAGGATCGGTAGCTGGGCCGCATCCTTACCCGATGGTGGTAAGAGATTTTCATGCTGTGATTGGCAAAGAGACGAGATGGCAGTGTGTCGAAAAATGGGGTGGTTTGCCCGACATTCTACTTGCCTGTGTTGGCGGTGGCTCTAATGCGATGGGTCTGTTTCATGAGTTTATCGATGAACCATCTGTGCGAATGATTGGGGTGGAAGCCGCAGGTGAAGGTGTAAACACGCCGAATCATGCCGCCACTTTGACTAAGGGCCGAGTCGGTGTGCTGCATGGGGCGATGAGTTATCTTTTGCAAGATCGAGAAGGACAGATTCAAGAGGCTTATTCGATCAGCGCAGGGCTTGATTATCCTGGTGTTGGGCCAGAGCATAGTTTTCTCAAAGATTCTGGTAGATGTGAATATTTCAGTGTGACCGATCGAGAAGCCTTGGATGCATTTCAACGGTTATCGCAAATGGAAGGCATCATCCCTGCTCTGGAAACTGCTCATGCGATTGCCTACCTAGAGACTCTCACACCTCAACTTACTAAGTTCGATCGAATCGTGATCAACTGCTCAGGTCGTGGTGACAAGGATGTCCAAACCGTAATTCAGCATTTAGCATTGTAAACTTGTCGATCGACACCCATAAAACATCACTTATTTAATGTAGAGTCTAGGTATCAAGTCGGTTCTAACGAAGATCGGTCGTTAGAGGTTGATGTTAAATTTTGAGATTTAGTCTTGTGTTTAGACTTAGATCTTAATTTAATCGCAATCGGGGAAAGTTTGGTGAAAGTCCAGCGCTGTACCGCAACTGTAAAAGCTGCCATAAGTAGCTTAAAGTCAGGATGCCCACCACAACTAACACAACTAATCTATATCTGCGAGTTACAGATTATGAATCTATCAAAGTCTTTTGGATTGTTTTTTAGCTCAATTCGGGCGAAAGCCTTGGCGATCGCAACTGGATTTAGCTTTTTGATATTTGCCAGCCCCGCATCTGCACATCATCCTATGGGTGGGGGAATTCCCAGTAATGTATTTGAAGGCTTTATGTCGGGTGTAGCTCACCCTGTGATCGGTTTTGACCACCTAGTATTTATTGTCTCAGTTGGTCTGTTTGCCGCAACTAAACCTCAAGGAATCTGGGTTCCTGTAGCATTTGTATTATCCGCAATGCTGGGTACATGTATGCATTTGATCGGAGCGAATCTCCCAGTAGTTGAATTAGTGGTTTCAGGATCGATTTTGTTGTTTGGAGTTTTGCTGGCAATCAAGCACAGCCCAAACCTACTAATGATCACGGCTTTATCATCTATAGCAGGTTTGTTTCATGGCTATGCATACGGTGAAGCGATCTTTGGTGCTGGAACTACAGCCTTAGTTGCTTATTTGGTTGGCTTTACCACGATTCAGCTAGTGATTTCTGGTTCGGCTTTTGTTGTTGCCCGAAAAGTACTTCAGCGCGATCCTGCTCAATCATTTTTCCATATTCGATCGGCTGGCTTGGTGCTTTGTGGGATTGGCTTAGCTTTTCTAGCTACCCAAATCTCTGCTCTAGCTTTCCCCCTTCCCAAATAAAAAAGATTGACTTCGATTAAATCCCTTTCTCCTAAAACTACTAGAGAGAGGGATTTAATTGCTTCTGAATGGATGACGGATAAATAACTTTAGAGATAATTATGGCAGCGAAGATTCCAGTTACAGTAATTACGGGATTTCTTGGCAGTGGCAAGACCACTCTAATCCGAGAACAGTTGCAAAATAACCAAGGACGGCGGATCGCGGTACTGGTGAATGAGTTTGGTGAGATTGGGATAGATGGTGACTTGCTGCGTTCTTGTCGGATTTGTGATGAAGATGGCAAAGAAATCATGCCTAATATTGTCGAACTCACAAATGGATGTTTGTGCTGTACGGTGCAGGAAGAGTTTTTGCCGACCATGCAGGAA
>JARCMB010000182.1 GCA_030248825.1 Pseudanabaenaceae cyanobacterium MP8IB2.15
ATCCGAAGAACTGCGAATTACAGCTTCTGGATTATTTGCCGATAAGATTGCCAAAAACAAAAATAATCTGATTTACCAAAGCTTTGAGCAATTCTTCGATCGAATCGGGAAGCCAAAGCCAGTAATTTCACTCGGCATTGAAACGCAGGTGCCATTGGCAAGAGGGCTGGGGAGTTCGGCAACCGCAATTATTGGTGGACTAGTCGGTGGCAACCTGTTGGCTGGGTCGCCGCTCAGTCAGAACGATCTGTTAAATATGGCGATCGAAATTGAAGGACATCCCGATAACGTTGCACCTGCGATGCTGGGCGGTTGTCAGCTAATTGCCTCAAAGCTGAATGGTGGGTGGGAATATTGCGCTTTGCCTTGGCATGAACAGGTGTCGATCGCCTTGGCAATTCCTGATTTTGAACTTTCCACATCTAAGGCGCGTCAGGCTCTGCCCAAACAAGTTGCGCTCAAAGATGCGGTTTTCAACGCTTCTCATTTAGCCCTACTGACTCAGGCTTTAATTACCGCAAACCCTGACTGGCTGCAATCGGCTCTGCAAGATCGGCTGCATCAACCCTATCGTCAAAGCTTAATCCCCGGCATGGAAGCAGTCCAAACCGCCGCGATCGAATCAGGTGCTTATGGTTTGGTGATCAGTGGTGCGGGCCCAACTTTACTTGCCCTAGGTAGCCCAGATCGAATTGATTCGATCGGTGATGCCATGGTGAATGCTTGGCAAGGACTGGGAATGATCGCTCAAAAGCAATGTTTATCGATCGCGACTGACGGCACTACTTTCACTGAAACCTGATCTGGGATCATGTCACCTTTGGGTTGGAGTGGGTAGAATAGTCTATGAGATCTACCAGATCAATTATTCAGGCTCAGGCATTTCCGTAAATGCTTTGATATGATTGCCTTACTAAATGTTCAATCGATGCGTTAAAGTCAGGATCGTTTATGACTAAATTCCAGTTTCTGCTAGTTACATCCCTCGTCACTTCTGTGATCTTTCTGATCATGGGAAGTCGTGATAGCAATCCGTTTGGCTCGATCTTTCCAGTCGCGATCATGGTTGCGTTGGCAGCACTGGGAAATCGGTTTATTACTGAGCCAATTTGGAATAAAGCGGCACTGTGGGTAAATAACGTTACGGGTCGTCGGATTTTCCGTGTCAATCTCAAGCGTCTGCCGCCATCAAAGTCGCGCCGTTTACGCTAATTCATGAACTTACCTACTTATCTGAGAAGCGATCCTCTCCGCATTGGTATCGTCGGTACTGGCTTTGTGGCAAAACTGCGGGCAGAAATCTTGCAGCAAGATCCGAGAGTGCAATTAATCTCGATCGCAGGTAATGCTGAAAAAGGTCAATCGATCGCCCAAGAATTTGGCATGACTCACTACGATTACTGGTCGGAACTGGTAATGCGTCCTGACATCGATCTAGTCGTTGTCGCTACCGTCAACCGCGATCATGCTACCGTGGTTGCCAAAGCTCTCCGTGCTGGCAAGCATGTGATTGTTGAATATCCCCTAGCATTTTCGATCGATGAAGCCCAAGATCTGGTCGAGCTAGCGGCTCAGAAACAGCTATTACTACACGTCGAGCATCTCGAATTGCTGGGCAGTGTTCACCAGTCAGTACTTAAAGCCTTACCCAAAATTGGCGCGCCATTCTATGCTCGTTACGTCACCCAAAGTCCACAACGACCCGCCCCCGATAAATGGACTTATATGCCTGAACTGTTCGGGTTTCCGATGATTGCGGCGATTTCACGCATTCACAGATTGACCGCAGTTTTTGGCAAGGTTCGATCGATTTCATGTCAGTTACGCTATGACGGTAAAGCCCTCCCCCGCCAATTTTCTTCCTGTGTCTGCAATGCTCAACTCCAATTTGCCAGTGGTTTAATCGCCGATGTCGGTTACAGTAAAGGCGAAAAAATATGGAAGTCAGAGCGCAGTCTGGAGATCCAAGGACAGGATGGGGCGATCTTGTTTGAGAAAGAAGTCGGTAAGTTAATCACAGTTGACGGTGAAACCCCATTACCCGCCGAAGCTCCCAAAGGTCTGTTTAAACTTGATACCGAAGGTGTCCTATCGCATTTATTTAACGGTACACCTCTCTATACCAATTCAACCAATGCTCTCCACGCCTTAGCTGTAGCCTGTGCTGCCGAAAAAGCTGCCTTGACTGGACAAGTTGTCGAAGTTTAAGACCAAAGTTCCAGCCGAGAATGATACAATCGAAACCCATCGGGTGATTAGCACAGTGGTAGCGCGCTTCCTTCACACGGAAGATGTCACTGGTTCGAATCCAGTATCGCCCATAATTTCTGCTCAAAAAACTATTAGGGACTGGTTTCGCTGGATGGGATAAATAACTCAAAACATTTGAAATATATAGGTCACAGCGATTTTGGTGATTTATCCCCAAAATCGCTGTGACCTAAAAGGATTATTCCCATGATATGGAACCAGTTCCAGTTATGATTCCTCGGTCTCTTCAACCCGATCTATTACTTCTTCTTCAATCTCATCTTCGTATTCTTCTTCCACAACTCTAGAAACTCTATTCGCCGCTTCCTCAGCCGCTTTACGATCTTCAGCTTCATAGTCATATTTGGAAGCATCTTTGATATCGATCTTCCAACCTGTCAAACGCGCAGCGAGACGGACATTTTGCCCCTCTTTGCCGATCGCTAAACTCAGTTGATCGTCTGGAACCAGAACATGAGCTTGTCGATCTTCAGCATTGATCAGGCGGACATCATGGATGCGTGCAGGGCTGAGCGCATTGGCAATATAAGTCGCAGGATCTGGCGACCAACGGATCACATCGATCTTTTCACCGCGCAACTCGGCAACCACAGCTTGAATCCGCGCTCCCCTAGCTCCAATGCAAGCACCGACAGGATCGACATCTCGTTCTAAGGTATCCACCGCAATCTTGGTGCGCGGTCCCACCGAGTAAGAAGGCGGATTTGCTTCCCTCGCGACGGCAACAATCCGCACGATTTCATCTTCAATTTCGGGGACTTCGGTGGCAAATAGATAAACGACCAAACCCGCATCGGCACGAGAAACCATCAACTGAGGACCACGTCTCGATCCTTCATAGACCCGCTTCAAATAGACCTTGAGTGTCGTATTGGGGCGATAGGGGCGTTCACTCGGCAACTGTTCGCGCTTGGGCAGTTCCGCTTCAATCTCTTGCTGTCCGTTCTCAGTTTTGACTGCCATAATCACAGAGCTATTCTCAAATCTCAGGACTCTTGCCTGGATTACCTCACCTTCTAGGTCTTGGAATGCCTCTTGGATGATCCGACGCTCTTGATCGCGCAGTTTTTGGGCAAGCACCTGCTTAGTCTGGATCGCTGCCATCCGCCCAAAGTCATTTTGCCCTGGCGTGACATCAACCACGACTGTGCCACCAGCTTGGGCTTCGGGCGCAACTTCGCGCACTTCGGCGAGGGAAATCTGATGATCGGAGTTTTCGACTTCTTCGACGATCGTTTTGGTCGCGAGTACGCGAAATCCCCCATTTTCAATATCGAGTTCGACATCAAAGTTCTCAAAGTATTCTTCTTCAAAATTGATGCTGATGTCGGAGCGATAAGTTTTGCGGAAACGTTCGTAGCCTTTAAGCAAAGCCTCACGTAGCGCATTCTGAACCGCATGTTTGGGTAGGTTGCGTTCTTTGCTGATTACTTCGACCATACCGCCTAATCCTGGGAGGCTGACGATTGACATATACCAATACTCCTTTCTGTAACTTTTCGGTAAATTTAATTTTTGGTTCGATCGAGATCGAGATCATTGGCGGCTTGATGTTGCTAAGTTAATTCCACTCTGCATACAAGTTCGCGGGGTAGGTTAACCAGTCGCCCTTTTTGACTGATCGTCAGGTTAGTTTCATCCCGATCGACGAGATTGCCAGTCCATTCTTGTTTACCCTCGTGGGGAATTCTGGTATTGACTTTCACTGCAAAGCCTTTAAACGCAATGAATTCTCGATCGATCTCTAGGAGTCGATCGGTTCCAGGGCTAGATACTTCCAACACGAAGGCATGGGGGATAATTTCTTCCCGATCGAGGGCGGCTGACAAAGCCTGACTCATGCGTTCACAGTCCTCTAATCCAGTGTGCTGATTGGGGTTGAAAATATCAACGCGCAACACATGAGGATTTTTATGGGTATGCAGGATGACATCGATCGCTTCTAAACCAAGTTCAGAGGCGATCGATTCAGCGAGCTGCAAAATCTGTGGAACTAACGGATGACTCATAAAAGGCTCAATAAAAACAAAAAAAGTGGGGCAATTCCCACTCACACACGACTTTCGGCTTGAATTATCTTACCCAATCATAGAAATGAAAAGGTGGGGATAATCGCCAGAAGACTCAATAGACTGACTTAGTTTCAGCACTATCTTACCATGAGTAGTTTATGCCTACTCCCTTCTTTGCAACTCAGGTCGTTCTTCGGGCAAAATCGCCCCGTCAACTGGGCAAACTGTGAGGCAAACACCGCAGTCGATGCAGGTATCAAAGTCGATCCAGTACCAAGGTGTCCCTTTAAGATTAAATCCAGACGCAGGTTGGATGCAGGCGACAGGACAGGCAGGAGCACAGTCCGCTACTCCTTCACAGATATCAGTTGCGATCGTATACGCCATAAAGTTCTAATCAACCAAAACACACAAATAATTCAACTAGCCAATATAACTAATGGCACAGAATCGGCAAGATTGGGATCAGGCGATCCGACTGAGAATAGACAGAGTGCCGAATCCAATCAAAGCAATGCCACTTGTCCAAGTCAGCCAGCCTGACCATTGACGGATCGTGAGCATTTGTTTAATTACACCCGTGAAGGTTCCCGCGATCGCCAAAGGCACGATCGATCCGATCGCATAAGCTAAGAGCATTCCCGCACCTAGGGTAATGTTGCCACTACCCGCGACCCAAGTTAGTAATGTGACCAAAACAGGTGTACTACAAGGCGAAGCGGCTAAGCCAAAGGTCATCCCAATCGCATAAGAACGCAAACTCGTCGGTAGTTTTGACGAAATTTCGATATTGCCCCAGTTTGGTAAACGCATGGGCAGCACTTCAAGCAATTGCAATCCCATCACAATCGCCACGACTCCGATCACCACCGACCAGATCCATCCCGTTTGACCATAGATTTTTCCTAATAGTGCCGCCACTAAGCCAAATCCAGTCAAAGTTGTAGCAAACCCCAGCGCAAACCAAGCAGATTGAAATGCTGCCACCCAACTATTTTTAGACTCAAATCCACCGATGTAACCGATCGTCACAGGCAACATCGACAATGTACATGGCGTGAGACTCGTAGCTAAACCCGCCAGAAACACAAAACCGACACTGAGAGGTGTGAGGTGCTGGAGCTGAGCATTGACGATGGCATCAGACCATTGTTCGATCTGAAAAAACCAGAGTTGGATCGATCCGAACATGAGATTTTAAGACTACTAGTTAATAGCTTAGTTTAGCTGCTAGTTGCCTGAGCGAAGTCGAAGGCAGGGATGGATTAGCTTCGATCGAGAGGTAGCAGGACTTCAAATTCAGTCCCAGTTGTACCGTTAAAAGGCGATCGCAAAGTCAATTTACCACCATGTTTTTGGGTGACAATCTGATAACCGATCGCCATGCCCAAACCTGTACCTTTGTTGGCTGATTTTGTCGTGAAGAATGTTTCAAAAATTCTGCCCTGAATGTCTTGGGGAATCCCCGGCCCATTATCGGCAATCCGAATTGAAACCCATCGATCGACAGGACTTGCCATATCTGGACTGATCACTGCGGTGGTAATTTCGATTTGGGGTTTCCAAGGTTTAATTTTGACGGCAACCGCGCCATTGCCATTTGTCTCTCGATCGTTAGACTCAGAAGTTTTAACTACGGCATACTCACTCAAAGCATCAACAGCATTGCTGAGAATATTCATAAATACCTGAATAATTTGACCTGAGTAGCCCATTACTTCTGGTAAGTCACCGAAATTCTTCACCACTTCAATATTGTCCTTGAGGCGATTACTCAGGATTACCAAGCTGTTTTCGATGTTTTCATTCACACTAAAAAGTGCCGCCTGATTGTCACTCATATGCGAGAAACTTTGAAGCCCACCGACCAAGGTTTTAAGCTGATCGGTTCCCACGTTAACGCTACCAATTACCTTAGGCAAATCTTGAAGTAAAAAGTCGAGGTCAATTTCCTGCTTAATCGCTGTGACTCGCTCAGACGGGATGACAGTCTCCATGTCATAAGCTCCCAACAGTCGGATTAAGTCATTACAGTAACCTGACAGATAACCGATGTTGCCGTGAATATATTGAACGGGGTTACGCAGATCGTGGGAAATTTCAGCCACCATCTGCCCCAAACTTGCCATCTTTTCAGTTTGTACCATCCGCGCTTGGGTTTGTTCGCGTAGTAGTTTAGTCGCTAGTTCATGAATCTGCGACTGGGCAATAAACAGATCGTGGACATCTAATAGTTTGTAGGTTCGATCGTCAATCTGAACCACAATTGGCTCGTACATCATTTCCGCCGATCTTTGTAAACATGCTTGTGCGGCATTCACCACCGCCATCTGCCCAGACAAGATTTGCATTTCATATTGGGCTGACTCGTAGAGGACTCGAATTGGTCGCCGCGAAAATAATTCTAGGGCAAAGGGACGGCTCATGTACTCTAAAAACCGCGTTCTCGAAATCATGCCCGCATACTCACCTTTGCTTGTGAGTATGACTCCTGGCAGCATCGGCATATCTTTAAAAATTTGCGATACTTTAGCTCCTGGTCGATCGATCTCGATCTGGACATCATGTAAAGTCAAACCTTGAAGCGTTTCTGCTAAGGAAATGTCTGGGTTGGAAATCTCTGACTGGGGAATTTCTGGGTCGTCAGACATCACAATCAGCGGAATTAGTGCCATTTTGCGGACTAACTCAGCCGTAGCAGCTTCTCTGACACTAGCACCAGCATCACGCCGCGACACTGGTTCATGATCGGCGATCTCAGCTAAAGTCTCTGCTAGTCGATCGAGCGGCTCTTGAATCAAGCGGCAATTGAGGATAGCTGTAGTTTGGGCGATCGCATCTAAAATTGTATCTTTGTAGAGCCTAGGCAGTAAGCCTGCCGCACCTTGGCGGTTTGCCCATTTACGCTCCACAGATTTAATTTTGTCCTGTCTGGGATTGGTCAAAATCACCTTAAGGTTTGGTTGATGTTCGGCACACCATCGGCAGACTGACACAGCTTGTAAAGAAGTGGAATTAGGGTTAGTGATTCCCATGTCCATAATCAGCAGGTTGGGCAATTCTCTACCCTCTTTTTGGATCTGCTGAAATAGTTCTACGATATCGATGCCAGCAGGTTGCCAGAATACCTCAAGTTTTTGTGATGTCAGTGCGGCTTGCCAGAGCTTGCCTTGTCCTTCTGACAATTGTGTGACTAGAACCTTTTTCTGAATTTCTGTCATATTAGCTACAACCTATAACCCCTATTAATATATAGAGCGGCAGCAAGAGCAATTGCAACTGAGTAAAAATAACCTTGAGTTAACCCAAAATTAATCTATTTAGTCAAACTGTTTTAGATCAGCCTTGTTTTATCGATCGAACAGGTTCTAGAGCGATACGATAAACTCTAGTTCCGACCAAGTTGGATAGATGTGGCAAAAACTAGATTTTTGGTGGAAAAAACCACAAGCAAATGTGTCGATCGCATTGTTGGGACTGGCGTTGTTTACGATCCTGACCAGATTTTGGGGATTAGATCGGCTCGCCCCAATTGTGTTTGATGAAGTTTACTATCCGAAGTTTGCCCAAAATTATCTGCAAGGTGAGCCGTTTTTTGATGCCCATCCACCACTTGGTAAGTATTTAATTGCCCTAGGCATCCATCTATTTGGCTATAACCCTTTCGGCTACCGTTGCATCACCGCTTTAGCAGGCGCACTAGTGCCATTAGTCACCTTTGGGTTGGTCTACCAGTTGGATAATTGGCAGCGTACTAGTAGTCGTCTGCGTTGGGCATTTTTAGCAGGACTATTCACCGCACTTGATGGCTTATTACTAGTCGAATCTCGCTATGGCTTGATCAACATCTATGTGGTGCTGTTTGGCATGGGATCTCAACTCTGCTTAGTAGTCGCTTTGCAGCCACAGCGTCGTCGGTGGTTATGGGTGATCGCCGCCGCCGTGATGTTAGGATCTGCTGCCAGTGTGAAGTGGAGTGGGCTTGCTTATCTCGTGGGATGGGGTTCGATCGTAATTTTAGCGAGGTTTAAATACGGTCAGAAACTCAGTCTCGCTCAAGCTCTTACCCTCCTGATCGTATCTGTTGGGGTGTATCTACCGATCTGGATACCGCATTTGCTACTCAACCCTGAGATGAACCTGCTTGAGATCCATCAGAACATTCTGGCATTTCATCAAAATCTCGGTGTGGGCAAAACTGAGCCGATCCATCCTTATTGCTCTAGTTGGTGGACTTGGCTATGGACGATCCGCCCGATCTCCTACTTTTACAAACAACTACCTAATGGCAATGTGATTGATGTTGTGGCGATGGGTAATCCTTTTTTGGCTTGGATCGGTTCGATCGCGATTCTTGGTGGTTTACCGTTTGGGATTTGGCTAAAAACCACTAGGCAAAGGGTATTCGATCTGCATTCTAGTTTCTACTTGGTCACGAGCTTTGCTGGGCATCTGCTGCCTTGGAGCCTGAGTAAACGCTGCACATTCATCTACCACTACATGCCAGCATCGGTGTTTGCATTTATGTCGATCGCGCTGATCGTTGACTGGTTGTGGCGACAAGAAGCTAAATATCTCAAAAATTGCGCTCGAAGTATCGTGGCGATCTCGATCGCGGGCTGGATTTTCTGGTTGCCGTTCTATCTGGGCTTACCGATCTCACCTCTAGAATTTCGGTTGTTGATGTGGTTTCCTAGCTGGATTTAGGATGAAGCTCAGCAGCAGGAAATAAGTCAGCTTTAACCCCGTACAGTTCTGGCTGAGTTAGCCCCAAAGCCTCTAGATAAAGTGGCACTGCTTTTTCTAAGGTGAAGTTCTGCTCAAAGTAACTGCGGGCATTCTTGCCAAAATTCTCTACTCGATCGGGATGATCTCGGAGTTGACGAATATAGTCCGCTAAACCTTGAGCATCACCATTTACAAAACATTGACCACAGTTTCCTTCAGCCACTAACTCGGTGAGGTAGCTATCCTTGTCACAAATTGCTGCTACAGGTCGCCCTGCTGCCAAAATGCCATAAAACTTAGAAGGTGCAACTACGCCATCCATATTCGGCTTCAGACTTACAAGTGATAAATCGCAAGCGGTAAGTGAATATGGCAGCACTTCCCTCTCTTGGTAAGGCATCATCAAGACGTTTGGTAAATCTCCTACCTCGATCGACTCACGAATTGGCGCACTGCCAGCCCCATTGCCAATAAATACAAACTTGATTCCAGGTTCATCTTTGAGTAAATAAAGGCAACTCAAGATCGTGATCTCATCATGGCAACGCCCCAAATTGCCAGAATAAAGCACCGTAAAATTTCGATCGAGTCCATTTTCTTTGGCAAACCAATTATGATCTTTAGGTATCGGCTTAATCAAGTCAGGATCGGCCCAGCTATGAATGACATGAATTTTGTCGGCAAATTCTGGATTTTTAGCGACCAAAATTTGCTTCATTGGCTCACTCAACACAATTAAAGTACATGCTCGCCGCCATACCTTGGTGTTAATCGCCTCCCAAAGTCGGACAATCCAGTGATCTGGCTGGACAATATTGAGTCTGACAGCCACCTCTGGGTAGACATCGTAAATTAAGCAAGAATAGGCATGACCAAAGATCTTGTGGTAAAACCAGCCCACCAGCCCCAAATATGGTGGCGCAGATGTAATTAATAAGTGCGATCCCCTCGCAACTTTGTTTCTGAGCTTAATCGCACTGCGAAGCCAGAAAAAGATGCTGTTAATTACCTTGCCTCTAATCCGTTTAGGCGATATTTGAGATGCTCGCGTGCGCCTGACTAAAACTCCTTCTTTCCACTCCTCTCGTGGGGCATCCGCTTCCTTAAATGCATAACCTGGTTTTCCTGTAAATATGCTGACAGGATAGCCCTTCCCCACTAATGCGCTGGCTAACTCGTGCACAAACTGCCCAGTAGCTGCGTAGTCGGGTGGATAGAACTGAGTAACGATCGTAATACTTTGCGTCAAAGAAACAGCCTCACTGAACTTATAGCGATGGATCGAAATTTAGATAGCGTTCGCTAAACAAACTTCTCCATTCCAACAGCTTCCCCAATACTTATTATATTTCCCAACTATGCAGCAATACCTTTCTCTACAATGAAAAATAATAAGAACCGTGAAGCTCAAGATCTAAGCCGTAAACAAAACTAGAAACCTTGGCAATATATTACAGGCTTTGGTTTAATTAGCAACATTGGCGATCGCAGGTTTAAGTGGATCATGACACAAC
>JARCMB010000183.1 GCA_030248825.1 Pseudanabaenaceae cyanobacterium MP8IB2.15
GAGAAGCAAATCCTCGATTATGGCGATTGGTCGGTAAAAAATCGGGCAGGGAAGCCTGGTGCATGGGCGTTTGAGTTTGATAATCGCTTCTATCCTGATGTTGATGATACCGCCGTAGTTGTGATGGCACTCCAGTTGGTGAAGTTGCCGAATGAGCAGTTGAAACAAATGTCGATCGATCGAGCGGTGCAATGGATCATGACAATGCAGTGTAAACCAGGCGGCTGGGCGGCTTTTGACTTAGATAACGATCAGGACTGGTTGAATTATTTACCCTATGCCGATCTCAAAGCCATGATCGACCCGAATACGGCTGATGTCACAGCGCGGGTGCTGGAAATGATCGGAAAATTAGGAAAGATGCCGCAGAAGTATGAGCAATCGGTCAGCAAAGCGATCGAATATCTGCAAAAAGAACAAGAGCCAGAAGGTTGTTGGTTTGGGCGTTGGGGCGTGAACTATATCTACGGCACTAGTGGCGTACTGGCAGCTCTGGCTTCGATCGACCCAAAATCACAGCAGTCCCAAATCCAGCCGAAAATTCAGCAAGCCGCGAACTGGCTAGTTTCCTGTCAAAATCCCGATGGTGGCTGGGGTGAAACCTGCCGTAGCTACAACAATCCCGCACTCAAAGGCAAAGGTGTCAGTACGGCATCTCAAACTGCTTGGGCATCGATCGGGTTGCTGGCAGCAGGTGAAATTACTGGTGATTTTGCTGAAGATTCCTTGCATAAAGGGATTGGCTATTTGATCGAGACACATCGATCGAATGGTACTTGGGATGAGTCGGAATTTACTGGAACAGGTTTTCCTGGGCACTTCTATCTCAAATATCATTTGTATCAGCAGCATTTTTCTCTCACAGCTTTGGGACGTTATCGCGCCATTTTGCCAAAAAGAGATCGGCAAAAGTGAGTCGAACTAGTTACAATTAGATCGTGGAATTTGAGTGGGATGGGTCAAGTAAACATGAGCAATAAATCTATTTTGAGTAAATCTGAAACAGACTGGGAACAACTCGATCGGCTAGATCTCCCTGAAATCAAGCCAGAACAGTTTGCTAAGACGTTGGTTCGACGTGGCTTATCTGTAGACAGGAGAAAAACTAAAGTCACTTTTTTGCGGATTGATACTGAAGTATTGGAGTGGTTTAAGTCTCAGGGAAGTAATTATCAAACTCAGATTAACAGTTTGTTAAGAGCACATATGGAAGCAGATCTTTGATCACTTCAGCACTCAAATTATTACCTTACTAATTTCATCCTTATGTCTAACAGCATCGCTCAAACTATTGCCCCAGAAGTCAAAGACCTCGGCGGATTTGAAGTTCGGCGGATTTTACCGCATCTCGATCGACAGATGGTTGGGCCGTTTATCTTTGTTGACCATATTGGGCCAGCCGTTTTTGCGCCAGGACACGGAATTGATGTTAGACCTCACCCACATATTAATTTGGCGACGGTGACGTACTTGTTTGAAGGTGTGATTATGCACCGTGACAGCCTGAACAGTGTGCAAGAGATTCAGCCAGGAGCCGTGAATTGGATGACCGCAGGACGTGGGATCGTACACTCAGAGCGGACACCCGAAAAAATTCGCCAGAACGAAGCGAGACTGCATGGGATGCAAACTTGGATTGCTTTACCCCAAGAGCATGAAGAGACCGATCCTTGGTTTTGTCACTATGCGGCGGCAGATATCCCAGCTTGGCAAGAAAACGGCGTGTCGATCAAACTGATTGCGGGTAAAGCAAATGGCTATACATCGCCTGTCAAGACATTTTCGCCAATGGTTTATTTGGATGTGCAGTTCTCGGCGCAGTCAAGTTTTAGATTAGATGACTCGTATACTGAACTCGCAGTTTATCCGCTTACGTCTGGTTTGGTTGTGGATGGCATCAGCTTAGAACCCAATCAAATGGTGATTTTAACTAGCGATCGAAAGGTTGAAATTTCCGCTAATCAATCCGCCCACTGCATGATCTTTGGTGGAGAGCCAGTTGGGAAGCGATATAAATGGTGGAATTTTGTCTCTAGTAGTTTGGAGCGGATCGAACAGGCAAAGTCAGATTGGAAGTCGGATAAATTCGATCGAGTGCCCCTAGAGTCAGAATTTATCCCATTACCAGATCAGGCAAGTTAGAGTTATTTACGTTCTTGTGGCATGATTGCAGGTAATAGATAAACATCGATCGCATAACTATGAGTGAGCGGGTATTTCGACTACTGTTAATTGATAGTGACTTAGTGTTTCGGCTGGGCGTAAGGGCTTGGTTGGAAGGCTCTGCCGATTTGCAGATTGAGGCTGAAGCTGATACAAGTGAGGCGGCCCTTGCACTTCTAGGATCTAGATCGTTCGATCTAGTCTTGCTGGATCTGGGGCTAGATCGATTGGATTTATGTCAGCGTTTGCAGACACAATATCCTAGCTTACCGATCCTGATTCTTAGTGCTGCTAGAAATTCTGAGTCGATCGAAGCTGCTTTAAAACTGGGAGTGCAAGGTCACTGGATCAAAGGAACTAATCCTGATGAATTGGTCATAGCGATCAGACGGGTAGGATCGGGACAAACTTATTTTAGCGATCGACCTTCAGCGAGTTCAGCCATAGAAGCAAAGCTCAATCCTTTGGCAATGTTGCGTCAAAATATCCGTCGATCGAGTTTGCGACAGATTGATGCAAATTTAGCCGATGTTCGATCGCAACTAGCAGGAAATTCATCAGGTTTCGATCGAGCGATCCTGCAAGGACAACAACGCGAACTAAAGGTAGCTCGATGGTTGGTAAATCGAGTTCTGCTCCGTGGTAAAGATATCCCCGTAGATTTATCTGTGCCATTACAACTTACTTCTTTGCTAGATCCTGCACTACCTCCTACCCAAACCACTCTGCCACTAAGATCTTATCTGTTCGATTCGATCGCTTCCAAACTAGAGCATGATTTACAGAATCTTACTTCTATTCCACTTGAAATAGATATCCTTAAAGCAGCAAAAAAACGAGAGCTGCTTAAGCTGATCGTGCAAGATTTAGAACGTATTTTGAGCGATTTGATTGCGGCTGAAATCACACCAATCCAGTTACAATCCAGACTGCCACAAGTCATGCGAGATCTATGGCAGATCGTGGTGACAAACTTTTTTGGTCGGTACTTTGCTCTGTCGGTGAATGAATCCACTCAGATCTCCGAGCATGATATTGTCCCAGTAATTCTCAAGGAAACAGCAATCGTCCAAGCCGAAGTTTTGGATAAGATTCCACTGGTGACAGAATTATTTGCTCATATCTTATTTCGATCGCCATTGGAAATAGATAATACTTCCTATGCTGTGGGGACAAGTGAAGCGATGCTTCGATCGAAAGCTTTGCTAGAAAATCTTATAATCGAAGTTGCTAATGCTGTGATCCAACCTTTACTAAATAATTTTGCTAATGTCGAATTAATTAAGCAGAAGTTCTATAACTACAATCTGATTACGACACGAGAAATCGAACGTTTTCGTAATGACCTATCTTGGAAATATAGACGCAGTAGGTATTTCGATGAACCTAAAGCGATCTTTGAGAGCCAGTTCCCATTACTAGTTTTGAATGAGCTTGGAATCACAAAAATTGATGTCTATGCCCCTCGAACTCAAGAATTAAAGCAACTTTCTGGCATCCGATTTATTGTGACTCTTGTGTTGGAATTACAGGATGCGCTTGCACCGCGATTAAGATCTACTGTGGCATTTTTGGGTAGTGGATTTGTTTATGTTCTGACCGAAATCATTGGTCGTGGGCTTGGCTTAATTGCACGCGGGATTTTGCAAGGAATTGGGAGTGCTTGGCAAGATCATAGATTTCGTAAATTTGTCGATCGAGCTAAGTGATTTTAGAAATATTTTTTGGGAAGCAATAGAAAATGCTATGGCAAGGATAGTAATTCCCTATTAACTTTGCCACCAAAAGTACGGAATAATAAGTAGATAATTTATGACTACCAGTCAGACCATGAAATTTTTTGTTTACCACACTCCCGAATTGGTTCCGACGAAAGTCATGCCTGATGTAGCGATCGCGATCGATATTTTACGTGCGACTACAACGATTGCCACAGCACTAGCGGCTGGAGCTGAAGCTGTTCAAGTGTTTGCCGACCTCGATCAACTGAAACAAACTAGCGAAGCCCATCCCCCTCATTTAAGATTACTAGCAGCAGAACGCGGCGGCGGTACGGTCGAAGGTTTTGACTTAGGCAATTCGCCGTTTGACTACACAACTGAACGGGTTGAAGGCAAGCGAATTTTTATGAGTACGACAAATGGCACTCGTTGTTTGCAGCGTGTGCAAGCAGCACCTGTGGTTCTAACTGCCGCAATGATCAATCTCAGTTCGGTATTGGAC
>JARCMB010000184.1 GCA_030248825.1 Pseudanabaenaceae cyanobacterium MP8IB2.15
ACCCCAACGATAGGGAATGCCCCAAACTTTACCGTTGCGGGTTACGAGTTGTTGCCAACGAGGATCGAGCTTTTGCCACTGTGAGATCTGGGTTAAAGCATTGGCAGGAATTGGCAGGATCAGTTTTTTGTCGATCGCTATGTCTAACCAAGCATCTCCCAAAGTCATGACTTGCGGGATTTTGTCTAATTCTTGATTTTTTTGGAGTTCTTCCCAAAGTTCCTGCGGTGATTTTGCCGTTTTTAGTTCGGTGGCTTTGCTCAATTCTTGTTCAAATTGTTTGATTACTTTACTTGGCAGCGATCCTGATAAAGCTAAAATCCGCAATCTTTGTGGATCGGCAAATAAACCACATCCTCCCAATCCGAAGGCACCGATTCCACTGATTCCTGCTAAAAACTCTCGCCGCTTGATCATCTTAAACTTAAGGTTAATTATCTAGAATTAGAAGAAATCATATTTTCAAACTTAGTCAGACGCGGCTCAAACAACAGCTTCACCGTACCAACTGGCCCATTTCGATGTTTGGCAATAATAATTTCGGAAATGCCTCGATCGGGTGTATCGGGATTATAGTATTCATCGCGATATAAATTAATCACCAAATCCGCATCTTGCTCAATACTGCCAGATTCACGTAAATCTGATAGCATCGGACGCTTGTTGGTACGGGCTTCTACACCTCGACTGAGTTGAGAGAGTGCCACAACTGGGACTGACAATTCTCGCGCTAAGGCTTTGAGCGATCGAGTCATACGCGATAATTCCTGCACCCGATTATCCGAACCCGATCCTTCCATTAGTTGGAGATAATCGATCATAATTAGCCCCAAAGAACCGCCTTTTTCGGCTTGCAACCGCCGTGCTTTCGATCGAAGTTCATTAATCGTCGGATTGGGCGAGTCATCAATATAGATCGGTAACTCTGACAAGGTACTAATTGCCATCGCAATCATACCCCATTCATTTTCGCTAATCTGTCCCGATCGAAGGCGATTACTATCAATGCCAATATCACTGGGCTTAACTTTAGACTGGCTGGCAAGTAGTCGATAAACTAGCTGCTCTTTCGACATTTCTAGGCTGAAAATCGCCACAGGCAACCGATGGATATCTGCCATTTTGCGCGCAACTTCTAATCCAAATGCGGTGTTGTGCACGCAGATGTCATTGGCGACAAAGTTATGCGTGTCAGGGATTGTGAGGTCATATACTTGGCGATCTCCAACGTATTCGATCGAACTAATCTCATCCCAATAAATCTCACTGGTGGCTAAGTTCTGTAATTCTTGATTTTCTAATGCCGTTGCTAGGGCAAATAATTTATCCCGTGTGATCGATCGATCTCCCTCATAAGTATTGGCATACTCAGCAATTGGAATTAAGTTGTGACTTGGCTGATAGAGATCGGATTCTAAAGTTTGCTCAACTTCTGTGAGAGCGGATTCTTTGCCGAAGATGCCGATTTCTGAGATTAAACTTTTTATCGATAAGGTATCAGTAATATCCAGTTGCCAAGTGGATTTATGCCGATCTTGTGGTTGCAGTCCAGCGATAATGCCAAATCGCAATAGTAAATGCTGGATCTGTCGAGCTAGCTTTTCACTCGTGAATCCTAGCTGAACTTGACTATTTTGAATTGATGAATTTGTCGCAAATAATCGGTTCAGAAATAATCTAAGTTTCGATCGATCTAGCTTAAAAATAATCTCAGGCAGAGATGTCGATCGATCGTGTTTACCTAGCCGATCGACCAATATTTTCACTTCGGATTCATCGATTGTCTCGTGACCAAAAACATGAATGATTCGAGGCACAGCAATGATTTGCCCTGATTGCAATTGCTCAAGTCGCTGCCAACCACCGATCGTTAAAAATGGATGCGCGATGGTTGATTCGATCGAACGTCCTGTCTTGGTCGTGACTCGAAAAACTGGTTTGATCCCATCATCGACAAACGCCGACGGCTCTGTAAAGCCAAATTTCCAATCGTTTTTTAGAGTGAGTAACTTGGCTTGGTTTTGTTTGTGATTATGATAAATTTCAGCGATCGAAGCAATACTGCCATCTGCCAGAACAATCTCGCTGTCGGCGGTGAGACACTTGCCCATCGATGGACGACCCGCAATAATGATCAGGTCAGAGCGTTGCAATCCGTTAGTCATAGCATCGAGATCGTAGAAACCTGTAGCCAGTCCAGGCAAGCTCATACTATCGGTGCCGAGCGCATTCGATCGACTTTCTAATTCAAAAAATGTTTGGGTGAGTACGTCACCTGCAAGGGTTAGTCCTTTTTGGGTGCGCGATTGGGTGACAGCAAAGACTTTTTGCTCGGCTAAATCTAGAGCTTGGGGTAATTCGACCGTAGTGTCGTAGCTGATGTTGACGACTTCACGCCCTGCTTCGGCCAACTTGCGGCGGGCAAATTTTTCTGCCACAAGCTGAGCATAGTAGTCAATGTTGATCGCCGAGACGGTTCGATCGCATAGTTGGACAATCTTGCTCTGCCCACCAATTTTTTCTAACATATCTCGATCGCTCAGCCAAGTGGCGATGCTCATCATGTCGGTGGGACGAGACTGGTTAAATAAAATCGTACAGGCGCGAAAAATCTCCTGATGCGCTGCCACATAGAACATTTCGGGGCGCAAGATGTCAATTACCCGACTAAATGCTTCAGGGTCAATTAAGATCCCACCCAAAATCGCTTCTTCTGCCTCAATATTTTGCGGGGGGAGAAGATTCGCGACATCATTGGCGGCGTAGGCGTAATTGCTGGTTTCTTGAGACTCTTTCGACATATTTGTTTTGAG
>JARCMB010000018.1 GCA_030248825.1 Pseudanabaenaceae cyanobacterium MP8IB2.15
AAAATCGCGTGTTCGATCCCGCCAACATATTGATCGACTGGCATCCAATCATTGACTTGCGTAGAGTCAAATACCTGTCGATCGTTCTTGGCATCAGGAAATCGCAGGAAATACCAAGATGAGTCGATGAAAGTATCCATCGTGTCAGTCTCGCGTTTCGCAGGTTCGCCACAACTAGGGCAGGGCACATTCACCCAACTCTCTAATTGCGCCAAAGGTGAAGCACCGCGCCCAGATAATTCGATATTTTCTGGCAGTGGGACGGGAAGTTGCTCGTCAGGTACAGGCACAATGCCGCAACTGGGACAATGCACAATCGGGATCGGTGCGCCCCAATAGCGTTGCCGCGAAATTAACCAATCACGCAAGCGATATTGGATTCGGGCTTTGCCAAAACCTTTTTCTTCGGCAAATTTAATCATCTCTGCTTTTGCTTCGATCGAATTCATACCATTAAACTGAGCAGAATTGACGATCGAACCTGATTCTGTATACGCAGAGTTCAATGCTTCTGGTCGATCGACTTCTAACTTCTGACCGCTCACAATCACAGTTTGAATCGGTAAGTCATAACACTGAGCAAAGGCGAAGTCACGATGATCGTGAGCAGGAACTCCCATCACCGCACCAGTCCCATACTCAAATAGGACGTAATCAGCGATCCAAATCGGGATCTCAGCCCCAGTAAAAGGATTGATCGCTTTGCCCCCAGTGGCGACACCGCGTTTGGGTTTGTCTTCGGCGGTGCGTTCGAGTTCGCTGACTTGGGCAATTGATTGGACAAAAGCTGTGACTCGATCTACTCGATCGATCGTTGTGACACTAGCAACAAGAGGATGTTCGGGAGCTAATACAACATAGGTCACACCATAGGCTGTGTCTGGGCGGGTGGTAAAAACTGCGATCTTTTCGATCGATCCGACTATGGGAAATTCTAGGTAAGCTCCAACTGATTTCCCGATCCAATTCGCTTGCATCACCTTGACTCGATCGGGCCAGCCTGTGAGTTTATCCAAATCCACGAGTAACTGTTCGGCGTAATCGGTGATTTTGAGGAACCATTGCCGCAATAATTTGCGTTCTACTTTTGCCCCCGATCGCCACGATCGACCTTCACTATCGACCTGCTCGTTTGCCAGCACCGTCCGATCGACAGGGTCCCAATTAACCGCAGCTTCTTTTTGATATGCCAAACCTGATTTAAAGAACTGTAAAAAGAGCCACTGCGTCCATTTGTAATAGTCAGGTGAACATGTGGTAACTTCACAATCCCAATCCAGTGAGAAGCCTAACGGTTTGAGTTGCCCCTTCATAAACGCAATGTTTTCATACGTCCACTTGGCGGGATGGGTGTTGCGTTGAATCGCCGCATTTTCGGCAGGTAGCCCAAAGGCATCCCAACCCATCGGATGTAAAACACGATAGCCCTGCATCCGCTTGAATCTGGCGATCACGTCGGTAATTGTGTAGTTACGCACATGTCCCATATGCAGATTGCCCGATGGATAGGGAAACATCGACAGAGCATAAAATTTAGGTCGATCGTCGGGTGCAGGTGTTCGATCGATCTGTTGTTCCGCCCAAATTTCTTGCCACTTGGGTTCAATTTGCTGCGGATTATATCTGTTTCCTTTAGGGCTATCCATTTCAAACTTAGCTTGGTATGAAGCTAGTCTAGCAGTAGGTAAGATCAATTATTCACATCACTCGATCGATCGAGATTAACCAAAAAAGTTACGTGGTGATACAAAATAGCAATCTATGATAAATTTTTAAGGTAAAGTTAAAGTTTCGTGAAAAAACTAAAAAAACAATTTGAGCATGATCTTGTGTCAAAGAGGTGAGTTAGTGTGAGTCAGGAACGTCCTTTAGCAGATTTATTTCGCGAAATGAATGGCGGCATGTTTCCGCCAATGGTGGAAACTTTTGAGCGTGGTAAGACAATCTTTTTCCCTGGTGATCCTGCTGAAAGATTCTATTTCTTGGTAAAGGGAGCTGTGAAGCTATCGCGGGTCTATGAGGCGGGTGAAGAAATCACGGTGGCTTTGCTGCGAGAAAATAGTGTGTTTGGCGTATTGTCTCTAATTACAGGTAATCGCTCCGATCGGTTCTATCATGCTGTGGCATTTACGCCTGTAGAATTGCTGTCAGTCCCAATTGAGTATGTCGAAAAGGCGCTCAAAGAAGATCCAGAACTGCCAATGGTGCTGCTGCGAGGTCTATCTTCGCGGATCTTACAAACAGAAATGATGATCGAAACTCTAGCGCATCGTGATATGGGTTCGCGATTGGTGAGTTTCTTGTTGATTCTCTGTCGTGATTTTGGTCTACCTACGGACGAAGGTGTGACGATCGATCTGAAACTATCTCACCAAGCAATTGCCGAAGCAATCGGATCGACTCGTGTTACCGTCACCAGACTACTGGGCGACCTCCGCAAACAAAAGATGATCTCGATCTCGAAAAAACGAATTACTGTACACAACCCGATCGAATTAGGACAGCAATTTGCTTAATACTGCAAAACCTCTGATGTCTGAAATTGTGAATCGATCGTAGACAATAATTTTGATGCGCTGAAAGGCTTGATTAATACTGGTTCAGCACGTTTAGCAGTAGACCCAGAAGTGAATGCATCAAAATCTGTCGAAAGAAAAATTAGAGGGATTTGTGCTGTGGATGGCTCTTGGCGCAGATGTTCCAAGAGTTTATATCCATCTATTTTAGGGATATTAATCTCGCTAACAATCAAATCTGGGACGATCTGTTTAGCGATCGATAATCCTTTTGCACCGCAGTCAGCTTGAAATACCAAGAAATTACGATCTTCTAATAAATCGGACATTTCATCCCGAAAATCATCATGAGCGTCGATCAATAAAATCTTTTTCATTGCAACCCACTCGCATATTCCCTTATTTTGAAATTCAGGCATTCACTTTCAATCTTAAGGAGTTTATATGTTTGGGTCAGGATCAGGAGGTCTTTGACTTGTTCGCTAGTAATGGAATGAATGATGAAATCGAACTTCATTGCCCTAGATAGTTTTAGAACAGAGATCAACATTCCTAAACCAAAGCTATCCATAAAAACAACTGACTGCATATCCAGAATTAGAGTTTTGATATTTGAGTGGCCGATCGATTCTAATTGTTGTCTCAATCCTTTAGCAGTGTTGCTATCTATCCGCCCTGAAGGTTTTACTGTAACAATTTGTGTATTCATTAATTTCCTCTACTTTTTGTGTCGTATATTACTAATCATGTAAGTTAGGAAATATCTTACGAGTGAATCAACAAGTTTCTTAACCAAGCTGTCCGCTAATGAATAGCAGGATTTATGATTCACATTAAAGTTTTACAATAGCTATCACCTCTGTAACATCTATCTTTAGTAAGATATAGGGGTAGACTGTTTGACTGGGATAAAGCTACACAGCACTTTGACTAACCATTAGGTACGATACATTTCTGCATCAGGTAGTCACAGTTGTTACTGTGCTGATTAGTTGAGCAAAGTGCTGTATTTATAAGTTTTACAAAAAGATCGTGTAGAAATTGTGCAGACAAGTATAAATGCTTATTAAATTAGTAATGGTTGGCATAGAGTAAGGTCTATCTAAAATTCTTTATATAGAGGCGTGATAATCTGACTACTTAGAAATATCTTTGTTGCGGATTTAATGTGTATCTAAAAAGCTTACATCTCAAGCACTTCCGCAACTATAGCGATCAGGCGGTTGAGTTTACGGCGGCTAAAACGATCATAGTTGGCAATAATGCTCAGGGTAAATCCAACTTACTAGAAGCAGTAAGCTTGCTGGCGACCTTACGATCTCATCGGGTCAGCCGCGATCGAGATTTAGTTCAAGATGGTGCATCGATCGGCGAAATCAGTGCCGTATGCGATCGACATGCCTCACCATTAGAACTCAAAATCCGACTGCGCCATGAAGGTCGGCGCACTTTAGCAATCAATAGCGTTACAGTTAGCCGCCATCTCGACTTTTTGGGGCAAGTCCACGCAGTTTTATTTTCTAGCTTAGATCTAGATCTAGTTAGGGGTGGTCCTGAAGCTCGGCGCAACTGGCTAGATGATATTTTGGTGCAGCTAGAACCGATCTATTCCAACTTGTTGCAGCAGTTTAATCAAGTGTTGCGCCAACGTAATGCTTTGCTCAAAACCGCTCGTCAAAGTTCGATCGCGCCAAACCCTGAGCAGATGTTGCTATGGAATATGCAGTTGGCAGTTAGTGGAACAAGAATTACCAGAAGGCGATCTCGGTTAGTCCAGCGTCTGATCCCGATCGCCCAGCACTGGCACAACAGTATTAGTGGCGGCAGTGAATTGTTGGAAATCACCTATGCCCCGCGTTTTGACTTTATTGAAACCGATCCGCCAGAAGCGATTCAGTTAGCATTTCTTGCCCAAATTCAAACTAAATCGATCGTTGAACAACATCAGGGTACAAGTTTAGTCGGCCCCCATCGCGATGATGTCAACCTCACGATCAACCAAACTCCAGCACGAGAATATGGCTCACAAGGGCAACAGCGCACCTTAGTACTTGCACTCAAACTCGCGGAGTTGGAATTGATTGAATCAGTAGTAGGAGAGCCGCCCCTATTGCTTTTAGATGATGTTCTTGCCGAGCTTGATTTACAGCGACAGGATCAGTTACTTGGCGCGATCGAAGATCGAGTTCAGACAATTATTACAACCACCCACCTCGGTTCATTTGATGCCCATTGGCTAAATTCTGCCCAAGTATTTCAGGTAAAAAACGGTACGGTGCTCAAGGATTAAGGATATTGCCCCCTGCCCCCAATTCTGGGGGTTCTGAAAGTCAAAGTCCCCCAGAATTGGGGGATTTAGGGGGCTCTTTAGGATTGGTAACTTTATTGCCAGAAATCTCCTAAGAGGAACTCACACCTGTTCATAGATCTAGGATTCTGGTAAAGTTTAATTAAGAATTAGTTTTACAAAACTCAATCAAAAATTAAATAAAGAGACTAAAAATTATGGATTCTGTCACCAGCACAACAGCCGTAAAAGCTGAGTCTAAACAACCAGAAAAAAGTAGCTTCGTAAAGCTGGCGATGCGAAATATGGTGAAAAAACGAGCCACTTCCCTATTTCATTTCGCCCTTACTACTGTTGGGGTTTTAGCCGTTCTAGTGGGTCTAGCTGTTGTATTTCACTAATCGATCGTCTTTAGCTCGATTAATTAACCTCACTAAACAATTGCCACAACTAGATAAAACTGCGAAAATAGAGTGCAGAGTTTTTCGGTTGGCAAAGTTTTTAAGAACGGGGGTTTCACAATATTGGGCTTAAAACTAATCTTAGAATTGATTTCAGAGTGTGCAAGAGTTACGGTAAAAAACAGAGTCAAAGCCGTGATATATCCAAACCTTGAGGGTTTTACACTTGATCATCGAACTTAATCTCGAACAGAACTCTGCGATCGAAGCTGAAATTCCTGTCAAATATCAAGATTGGCAGTACTGGTTTGCTACCTGGATCGATCGATTAATCCCAACCGACCTAGGTGAAGGTGCAATCGATCGCGAATTGACCCTGCGACTGACCGATGATGCTGAAATTCAAGCTCTCAATGCTCAGTATCGTCAGCAAGATCGTCCAACTGATGTTCTTGCTTTTGCGGCACTAGAAGCAGATGTGCCATCTATACCTCTAGATCTGCTCCCACCAGAAATGTTGCTAGACCCAATTTATCTGGGCGATATCGTCATATCCGTACCTACCGCCTACGCGCAAGCCTTAGCGAGAGGTCACTCACATCGGTGGGAATTAGCATGGCTGGCAGCACATGGGTTGTTGCACCTGTTGGGTTGGGATCATCCTGATGAAGAAAGTTTAGAGCAGATGCTGGCTGAGCAGGAAGTTTTGCTGCAATCAGTGCATCTAGACCTGAAATTCGATCGGCTTCTATTCGAGCAAGTTACTTCATAATTATTCGGGCAAAAACTATGACAACCAAAGTTTCACAACCCAAACTGTCTGATCTCAATAGCTATTCAAGCTTGGGTGTAGAGGAAAACCCAGATCGAGATCATCGTCGCCCTCAAGCACTCAAGGTTGCACCCACTATTGCTAAGAGCTTTAATTATGCCTGGGCGGGTTTGTCATATACCTTTGTCACACAGCGCAACTTCCGCATTCAAGTCTTTGTGGGGTTAATGGCATTAGGCTTTAGCATCTGGCTACATCTGCCCGCAGTTGACTGTACGATTATCAGCCTCACAACGGCGGCGGTACTGGCACTGGAATTGCTGAATACAGCGCTGGAATCCTTAGTTGATCTGACTGTCGGTCAAACCTTTCACCCCCAAGCTAAAACGGCAAAAGATTGTGCGGCTGGTTCTGTGTTAGTTGCGGCGATTGCGTCTGTGCTAGTAGCTGGATCATTGCTCCTGCCCCGTTTGTATACAAAGCTAGTTGATGCTCTTTAGGCTAGAGTTTGGATCTGATTGTTAACCCAATTTGCTAATCATCCTGCAATTTAGCCTGTACTCAAACTCTGCTATGCTATGCAGCCATGAGAACCGACACACTTTTCTATCAACTATTTCAAACCTTTCGCACCTTGTTGTTTGAGCTAACCGAACAGCCAGTCGCTACAGCCGAAGGCTATGAGTTTGTTTCAGTCGAAGTCAAAGAGAAAGCTTTTCGATTTGATGGTGTTTTTCTGCCAAATGTCGTAGACAAGCCAATTATCTTTACCGAAGTCCAGTTT
>JARCMB010000185.1 GCA_030248825.1 Pseudanabaenaceae cyanobacterium MP8IB2.15
GATGGGAATTTAGAAACCCCATCCTCGCGTAGCAGGGTGGGGTAGTTCATGCTTCAGATATTCTATTACTGCCCATCAACTTTAACGATACAGTCCAAATTCGGAATCTGTCATTACATCACCGCGATCCATTCGATCGAATGTTAATAGCCCAAGCAATCAACAGATCTCTGATCGTTATTAGTCGAGATGCCGCTTTTGATACTTACCCAACTCAACTACTGCCTTATCTGTCTGATACCCGCCCAGCAACAATGCTTCATGGATCAAAGTGTCATCAACTTCAAGATTGGTTTTCATGATACTTCTCTGGACTTACCTTTGATTTTACTGGTATGCCAGCCCAAGGGGGCAATTTTAGATCTAGGATTCTGATCGGTAGTTTCTTCGCAATCTCGATTCTGTAGTTTATACTTTCCTTAAGATATTTATCAATTCTGGGAGTTTTGTGTAATGAAGCGTGCGACTTTCGCTCTGAACAAATTACAGTGGCTGGCTTTATCTCTGCACTTAGGAGCGATGTTGTTCGGGCTGGCTGGCTTATTGTTAGTATTGCCCCACCCTGAATTTATTCAAAACCTCTCAGAAGCAGGTATGCAAGTATTTGCGTGGGGCATGTCGTCTGGTGGGGCAGTGTATATGATTTTGGGGGCGATCGCGGTTTCGATCTATGCCTATCGCACATTGGGTTTGCGTCGCTGGTTAGCGTTTTTAATTCCGTCGGTGGGAATTTCGCTTGCTAGTGAATTGCTTGGTACCAGTACAGGTTTTCCGTTTGGTGGCTACTCTTACCTCAGTGGCTTGGGTGCTAAGATTTCCGACCTCGTGCCATTTACGATTCCCCTGTCATGGTTTTACATGGGCTTGGTTTGCTTTTTGCTGGCTAATACCATCCTCAAAGAAAGTAAGCACTGGCTACTAAAATTTGAGTCGATCGCCTTAGCCGCGCTGATGCTGACTTCTTGGGATTTTGTCTTAGACCCTGCTATGAGTCAAGCTCAATACCCTTTTTGGGAATGGCATGAGTTTGGGGCTTTCTTTGGGATGCCACTACAAAACTTTGCGGGTTGGATGGGTACAGGCGCGCTATTTATGGCTGTTGCCTCACTTGTCGGTGGCAAAGACTCTCAACCAGTTTTGACTCGTCAGCAATTAGTTTTCCCCTTAGCGATGTATCTGGGTAACTTTGCATTTGCGATGCTGCTGAGTATTTCGGCTGGCATTTACATTCCTGTATTGTTGGGACTTTTATTAGGTGTTGCGCCTGTGTTGGGACTGTGGTGGATGGCACCGACTGATCCTGCAACTAATCAGTCGATCGAATCACTCTCTAACACCACAGCCAATAGTGTGATTATTCCTCAAACTAATAAGCCAGAATCAGTTCCTACTCGTCAATCTGTAAAACGCTAAATGACTCCCCCCCAGAGTCTCAGAGTATTCGTCTACGGCACTCTGAAGCCAGGCAAGATCTATTATCAAAAATACTGTGAAGGCAGGGCGATCGAAACTCAAGCGGCAATCGCATTGGGTAAGCTATTCGCTCTGCCTTTTGGCTATCCCGCCATGACTGAGGGCGAAGATGCTGTTCATGGTTTTGTGCTTTCGTTTACAGATCGATCGATTATGACTGAACTAGACGAGCTAGAAGGTTATCAAGCAGGTCGATCGATCGACCAAAATGATTACGAACGTAAGTGGATTGAGGTGTTTAATCCGAGTTTTGAGTCAATTGGTTGGGCTTGGGCTTATGTGATGCATTTCGATCGAATCGAGTCTCAAGCAGGTATCTACTTACCTACAGGAGAATGGCAGGCTTAGTCCTATTTGCCAGAGACATTTCTCAATGGAATTGACTGTCCATCGTAGAAACGTCGTTCTAGTTGCCCCAAAGCTACCCATGCTATGCCCGCAGATAAGGCGCTAGCAACTGCGACTGATACTATCCAGATTGAGATTTGGCTGAGGATGAAAGGCGATAAAGTTGCTACAGCCCAGGAGATCGACCCGATCGCAGCAACACTAGCCCTGATCCGTTGCAGGTTTTTGAGCGCATCACGGCAACTCTTGCAATTAACTGTATGGGAATAGTATCGATCGAGTAGAACATGCTTTGGCATCGCGGGAGGCAAGATTTCGTCAGGGAAAGGATCGGCTTCAAACTGATTCACCCATTTCCTCAGCTCGGTGACAAATAAATCAGCCTTGGTCGGTAAATAGAAAGCCTTAGCGAAGTTATTACTACCTCCAATCGACTCAAGATATCGTTCTTGATGGTGCAAAAAGATTTGATCGTCCTCTAAAATTCCGTTTTGGCTGATATGAGAAACCCAACGCGGTGTAATCTCAATGAAAAACTTGGGGATCTTGCTGGAGAACTTAAACGGAAATCGCGCAAATAATCGACAGGCTCCTTTGCTAGTTGGCGTGGCATAAACAACTGTCATCGTCCGACCAAACTGCTTCGAGGTCAGATCGTGCCACATCAAATTTGGGGCAACGAAAACTGTATCTTGTCGTCCCAGTTTGCCGCGTCGTGGGCCTTCTTCCCAAGCACCGACAAATCCTTGTTTGTCAGATGTCACCAGTTCCAAGTCAACAGGAGCAGCATTGGCACGGTTACCGACAGAGCGATGATGCGTAAACGGCAGATGACTGGAATCAAGCACGTTTTCTAGTAATGTCAGGGCATCGTAGGGCAAATCCCGAAATGTATCGATCAGCGTCCACTCTTTGGGCGATTCTTCTAACGCCTCGATCGAGGGTACTTTGACTTTCGCTGCATTTTCAGATTGCCCCGCATAGACAAACAGCAATCCCTGACATTCAGCCGTTGGCAATGCATCCGCACAAGCTCTTGCCGAGGTCTGTGCTTTACTATCTGCTGGCTGTTGGGGAATTCGATCGCAATCACCTTCACCCGTAAAGGCCCAGCCGTGATAGGGGCATTCCAGTAGACCATCTTCGGCAATCCGCCCCTCTGAAAGTCTGGCTAAGCGATGCGGACAGCGATCGACAAACGCTCGCCAAGTTTGGGCATTTCGATCCCACCAAATCACTAAATCCTGTCCGAGCAATGTGAAAGTCGCCAGCTTAGAACGATCCAGATCACCTAGGTAGTAAACGGGATACCATGCTTCTTTGCTGTCAAACCGCGTGGGATCGCTACCACCCGCAAGGATAGTTTGAACATCAGAAACATCAGAAATTTCGGCAGGCTTGGTGAGGTCGATCATGGGGCAAAGAAACAAAACTTAATATTGTCTCTTATACTGTAACGTTTTTGCCTGACCTTAAGAGCGATCGCAACTGAACGAAAGGTTGTTGTTGGGTAATGCAGTGGAAAGCGCCGCCGCCTTCGAGAATGACTTTGGCACTTAACCCGATCGTCTGGCGCGTGGGGAAGTGAGCCGCGATCGAATCAACAGCTTGTCGATCGAATGGCGTTCCATATGTCGGCACGATCACACTCTGATTCGCGATATAAAAATTGAGATAACTAGCTGGCATAATTTCCCCTGCCGCATCGATTACAGCACCTGGCGAAGGAATCCGAACCACTTCTAATTCGCGACCTTTGGCATCTGTGAACTCAGTGAGCTGGGTAGCAATCTCCTCCATCACTTGATGATTTGGATCGCTAGCATCCTCTGCTTGCATACACATGACTTTAGCTGGAGCAATGAAACGCGCAATCGTGTCGATATGTCCATCCGTGTGATCGTTGAGTAATCCTCGATCGAGCCAGAGCACTTTCTTGACTCCAAGAGCTTGCTGTAAGCCTAGTTCGATCGATTCAAAGTTCATGTCAGGATTACGATTGGGATTAAGCAAGCACTGTCGGGTCGTCAGGCAAGTTCCCTCGCCATCAACTTCGATCGCGCCCCCTTCTAATACCCAACTAAAAGAGAATGTCGGTAGATTGAGAGATTTTGTGATGTTTGTCGCGACTCGATCGTCATGTTCTAGTAGATACTTATGCCCCCAACCATTCCAAGCAAAATTTAAAGCTGCGAGTTTGCCTGTGACGTTTGCGATTAAGATAGGTGCAATATCTCGCATCCAAATATCACCAAATGGAATTTGATGCGTATTTACAGGTAAACCGACTAGAGCAGATTTCACCTTTGCCTCACCTTCAGCATCCAGTACTAAAATATTCAGCGTTTCCGATCGACCAATTTCACGACACAAGGCGATGAATTCTGCCTGAGCAGCTTCTAGTTGCTCTAACCATAAGTTACGATGACTGGGGAAAGCTAACCAACAAGCACTATGTGGCTCCCATTCGGCGGGCTGGTAAAATCCTGATGATTCTGGCATAGGGAAAAGGTAAAAATTAAAAGTAAAAAGGTAAGACTTAAGTTAGGTTAACTGACACAACGACTCAAAACAAGTCAAAATATAAGCTGGTGATCGTACATTTGCTCTTACCTAGAGATCATAAGTAGCTGTTCAATGCATAGTCCCTTTCTAATTAATTTAGCTTTTTTGTCGCAAAAACCGACGGGTTTGACAACATACGCTCAAAATCTTTTTCCACATCTTTTGCCTTTACAGCCGACACTTCTTGCGGAAAAAGAGATATCCCAATTTAGACATTATCCTGTACCGATCGATCTCAACTCTGATTATGGGGCGAAAGGACATCTCAGACGTTTGATCTGGAGCCAGTTTCAGCTACCTCAAATCTATCGCAGATTAAATTCCAATCTCATCTTTTCACCCATCCCTGAAGCTCCTCTATTCTCGCGATGTCGTTTTGTTGTCACCGTTCACGATCTGATCCCTTTAAGGTTTGGTAAAAAATCCTCTCGACTCAGTACCTATTTTCGTTACTATGTGCCACAGGTACTCAAGCAAGCTCAGCATATTATCACTAATTCCGAGAGTACAGCTTGCGAAATTATGGAATTCTTTGATATCCCAATCAAGAAAATCACGCCAATTCTATTAGCTTATGATGCCGCTAATTTTCGATATCTCAATTTACCAACAGAAAATTACTTCCTCTATCTTGGTCGCCCCGATCGACACAAAAATCTCGATCGATTGATTGCCGCATTTGCCTCACTTCCAAATCGCCAAGATTATCAACTATATCTAGCAGGATCGGTAGACGATCGATACACGCCTGCGCTCAAGGTTCAGATCGCGGAGTTGGGCATAGAGGCTCAAGTGAAGTTTCTCGATTATGTGCCCTATAGCGAATTACCAAGTTTGATTAATCGCTCGATCGCTCTGGTATTTCCCAGTCTGTGGGAGGGGTTCGGGTTGCCTGCGCTCGAAGCCATGGCATGTGGTACACCTGTGATTACATCCAATCTCGCCGCTTTGCCAGAAGTTACGGGCAATGCCGCGATTCTGATCGATCCTTACAACGTTCAGGAAATTAGTTCTGCCATGCAAGCAGTTGCTAATTCGGGAGAGATTCGATCGAAACTTTCTGTGGCGGGTTTGGCAAGAGCGCAGCAGTTCAGTTGGGAAATTACGGGCAAACAAACGGCTGAAGTTCTGGCAAATTATATATAGCGCAGAAATGTTTACCCAGCTTTAATGCCATTACGAAAGGTGTTTGCGGCTTCGAGGTGTGAAGTTTGAGCCATTAAGAGACAGCGCGAAAGTAAGTCTATATCTAAGGCGGCAAGTTCAGGGATTTCACTATGGGAAATTGGTTCATAGTTTCGATCGCGGAGGCGATAGAGGCTAAATACACCATCTTGCCAGAACCAGACTTCGGGAACTCCCAAAACTTGATAACGTGGTAATTTTTTGGGGTTACCGCTAGTAAATACCACTTCGATTACTAAATCTGGGATGGGTTTCGATCTGCCAAAACAGTAAGATTCATCTGGCTCGATCGAGACCTCGCCTTCACGCTCTTGGGTCATAGAACCTGTTGGTTCAAATTCGATATTGTTTTCCAAACAAAAAATGCTGATTAAAACACAAATAAATCGGCTGACTGTCTCGTGAGCGCGTCCTGGCATGAGAATTTCAATTGTTCCTTGATAATAGGAGAGTCGTACACCTGTAGAATTGCCAAACCCTGATTGAATCAGCTTAAATTGCTCCCAAGTGAGGCCCGAATAGACTAGACGTTGATCTAGGGATCGATCTTGGGCTTGTTCGCTAGGTGTGGCAGTAAGTAGTGAGGTTTGGGTCATGGCGATACCTATTAACCAGTTTTTTCAGTATGACATCAAGTAAAAAGAGCTATAGCTTAACGTACAGCCTTACTCATATAATCTCCCCAAAGTTGTGCCGCGAGCCAGCTAGAACCACCTGAAGTTGTGCCTTCATCATTACCTAGCCACACCGCAGCCAGCAAGCGTTGTTGTGGCATGAAGCCAACAAACCACAGATCTCGTCCAGAATCGGTTGTGCCAGTTTTACCAACTACAGTTCCCTGTGGAATTGCTGCCAATTTGCCTGTACCATATGCCACCACGCCGCGCATCAAATCCGTCATCGTACTGGCAACTGCGGCACTAACTACCTGACGCGGCACGATATCTGTGCTGGCATCAAAAATCACCCGACAGGTTTTGTAATCTTTATAGTTGGTGCAGTCTTTGCTATCAAAAATTCGCCTGATCGCATGTGGTTTATTGTAAATGCCATCATTTGCGATTGCGCCGTAAGCTCCTGCCATTTCTAACATCGTGACTTCATTGCCGCCCAGCACCATATTTGTGGTAGCAACTAGTTTGGACTTAACGCCCAATTGCTGCGCGATCTCAACCACCTTGCCTAGTCCTGCGGTCTCAGCAACTCGAATCGCCACAACGTTTTCAGACAGAGCAAAGCCACGATACATATCAATGCTGCCATCGCCACTGTGACAACCGCTCACGCCATATACGGAGCTACAAGAAAAGCCCTCGTTCGGAGAGACACCTTGATTAATTGCCGCTAAATAGTCGAATAGCTTAAAAGTCGAACCTGGTTGGCGTTGAGCTTGGGCAGCGCGATTAAATTGGCTCTTAGCGAAGTCTACTCCGCCTGTCATCGCCACGATCGATCCATTGCTGGCATCCATCGTCACGATCGCACCTTGGCTAAATTCATAAGCACTGCCTTGGGCTGCCACAGCACGGCGCAGGGCGGTATCGCTAGATTTTTGCATTTGGACATCTAGACTGGTTTCTACGACCAGATTGCCTTCACGCGCAAACTTACTGCCTAGTACATCTTGCAATTCGTCAAATACATAGCCATAAAAATAAGGTGCGATTGTGCCTTGAACTTTACTTCTTGCCGCTTCATTCAGTTTAAGAATCGATCGCCTTGCCCTTTCTGCCTCTTCATACTTGACGATGCCCAACTCGGCCATGCGGTTGAGAATTCGATCGCGGTATTCCAGTGCTAGGTTTTTATTTTTAAACGGATTAGCCTGATTCGGCGCAGGTAAAATTCCCGCTAGAGTGGCGGCTTCTGACAGATCTAATTCTGAAGCTGATTTGTTGAAATAGAGCTTTGCGGCATCTTGAAAGCCATAAACGCCATTGCCTAAATAAACGCGATTGAGATAGAGAGTCAGCAATTCATCTTTGCTGTAGTTAAAGTTGAGTTTAATTGCTGCTACCACCTCGCGCCACTTCCGCCCTGCCGAGTCGTCTGTGCCAACGTAAGTGCGCCCCAATACGTTACGGGCTAACTGTTGGGTGATCGTGCTACCACCTTGGCGCAGTTCTCCAGTTTTGACATTCGTGATAACTGCTCGTACTACACCCAGAGGATTAACGCCAATGTGCCAGTAATACGCGCTGTCTTCTGAGGCAATTACAGCGTTGGGTAGATTTTTACCAAAGTCCTCTAACCGTGCTATTTCGGTATGACTTTCGGTTTCTGGTGGCCCGATCGAAGTTTTGCTATCACCAGCGAGAACTTCTACTGGCCCTTGCTGCGAGACGGGTAGAGGTCTGACATCGGGGACTTTTTGGTATTCGATCGAAATCGCCCCAATTACTAATGCCACTAGGCTTGCTGTCCCAAGGCCAGTATATTGCAGGGTTCGGATATACCAAGGCGGTGGATCGATATAGCGTAGGGTGACGGCTTCTTTGAGTTCAGGGGGACCCAACGTAATTACGCTGTTATGCCGTAGCGGGGAGGATTGTAGCCTTTGTCTTTGCCGATAAATGCCGTTAGTTGAGTCTCGATCTTTAATAATGAATCGCGCTTTTTTCTTGCTGCTGTCTCGCACAATCTGGGCGTGAATCTGGCTGACCAAAGGCGTTTGGATCACAATATCGCACTTACTGCTGCTCCGTCCGATCGTATATAGATCGCCGATCAAGTTATAGACCTCAGATTTTTGTTCTCCCACCTTCCGTACTTCCAGTTTCGGTACTCTGGCTTTGGGTTTCAACGCCGCGATCGAACTCAATTTATGCGCCAC
>JARCMB010000186.1 GCA_030248825.1 Pseudanabaenaceae cyanobacterium MP8IB2.15
AGGACTTAGGTAATCGTGGGCGCGTATTGGTGAGAGCTTCAGGTACAGAGCCATTGATGCGCGTGATGGTAGAAGCCGAAACCATGGAATTAACGCAGCACTGGACAGATCACTTAGTCAACGCGATCCAAGATCATCTCTTGCCATCTCACGCTTAATTACCATAGCTAAATGCCACAGTCAGGCTAAACTACTCTATACCAATCCACTGTGGATCAAGGAGAGAAATTATGGGATCGGCTGAGCGGCTGTCCGTAGGTATTATCGGTGCGTCTGGCTATGGTGGCGTGCAGTTAGTTCGACTGCTAATTGAGCATCCTTTAGTCGAAATTACTTATCTAGGCGGTAGTGGTAGCGTCGGGCAGACATTTGGCGACCTCTACCCACATCTGGGTCATGCCGTCAATTTGCCGATCGAAGATCTAGAACCAGAAGAAATTGCTAAACGCGCCAAAGTCGTATTTCTGTCTTTACCGAATGGCATAGCGGCAAGTTTATCACCTCGGCTGTTGGCGGCGGGTTGCAAGGTGTTGGATCTGTCAGCCGACTATCGCTTTCCCGATCTCCAAGTTTATGAAGCTTGGTATAAAGGCACACCACGCACCGATCATGAGGTCGCCAAAACCGCCGTTTATGGTTTGCCAGAGCTATATCGCGATCGAATTGCTACAGCTAACTTAGTTGGCTGTGCTGGTTGCTACCCGACCGCGAGTTTATTGGCATTGCTACCTTTGCTCAAGCAAGGCTTAGTCGATAACAGCAGCATCATCATCGACGCGAAATCTGGTACTTCAGGTGGTGGCAGGCAGCCCAAAACCAACTTACTCCTAGCCGAAGCTGAGGGCACATTGGGAGCTTATGCGATCGCCAATCACCGTCACACGCCCGAAATCGAGCAGATTTGCAGTGACATTGCAGGGCAGAAAGTCTTAGTCCAATTCACGCCCCACCTGATCCCGATGGTGCGGGGCATCCTCTCTACCGTCTATGCCAAGATGCGCGATCCAGGTTTAACCAAAGACGATCTCCTGACGATTTACCGATCTTTCTATCGCACTTCCAAATGGGTGAAGGTTTTGCCGCGTGGGATTTACCCCCAAACTAAATGGGCGTGTGGCACTAACCTTTGCTACCTCGGTTTAGAAGTAGACGAGCGTACAGGCCGAATTATCGTAGTTTCAGCGATCGACAACCTGATGAAAGGTCAAGCCGCCCAAGCACTGCAATGCCTGAACATTATGATGGGCTGGGAAGAGACTACTGGTTTACCCCAACTAGCGTTTTACCCATAATTCTTCTATCTATAATCCATGTCCAACCGTCTCAAGTCTCTGCTTTACTACACCCTGACGCGCTTGCTCCTAGCCCCGTTGATGCTGTGGCTGATTGCGTCTTTGGTATTTGTGTTGATGCGGGCAACACCTGGCGATCCCGTTGACGTGATTTTAGGGCCAAAAGCTCCTGCTGCGGTCAAAGCCGCCTTACGATCTCAACTGGGTTTATCAGGTTCGTGGTGGTCGCAGTACATGGAATACATGAATAACATGCTCCATCTAGATTTGGGTAAATCGATCGCCGCCCGTGGGCAATCTGTCGGTAAAATTATTCTCGATTTTTTTCCTGCTACTGCCGAACTTGCCGTCTACAGTTTGATCGTTGCGCTGGTCGTAGGCTTAACAGTTGGCACGATCGCCGCACTACGCCCCAATACTGCTTGGGATGTTGGTGGTCGGCTGTTTGGCATTATTACCTATTCTCTACCACTATTTTGGGTGGGAATGTTGTTGCAGCTAATTTTGTCGGTACAACTGGGCTGGTTTCCGATCGGCACGCGCTTTCCCGTTACACTCACACCACCCGATCGAATCACGGGGTTTTTTACGATCGATTCGATCGTGCATACTGACTTCCAATTATTTTGGACGAGTTTGCATTACCTCGCTCTACCTGCAATTAGTTTGGGTGTTGTGATTAGCGGCATTTTTGAACGGATCGTGCGGGTGAATCTCAGGCAAACATTGCAGTCTGATTATGTCGAAGCTGCCAAAGCCAGAGGCATTACCCCTAGAGCGATTTTGTTTAATCACGCCTTGCGAAATGCCATGATTCCCGTGATTACAGTGTTGGGGCTGACTTTTGCAGCTTTACTGGGAGGCGCAGTACTTACCGAAGTGACTTTCTCTTGGCCAGGGTTAGCAAATCGTCTATTTGAAGCCCTCGTCAGTCGTGATTATCCTGTTGTGCAAGGCATCGTGGTATTTTTCGCCCTGATTGTCGTGGTTGTGAGTATTTCGATCGACCTACTCAATGCCTGGGTCGATCCGCGCATTCGCTATTAGAATTTGACGTTTTTGAATGAGTAATCAATTTCGGATTTTTGCTGTTCCAGATGATGCTGCTCAAGCAGAGGAGGCGATGGGCAGCAGATTCAAATTTTGGTTTAATCATCCAGAACAAGGAAACTGTCTGTTCAAACAAATTCGTCCTAATACAGGTGAAGACTGGGCTGAAAAAATTGCTGCCGAACTCGCTCAATTGTTGGGCTTGCCCCATGCTAACTACGAACTTGCCACTTGGCGCGAACAATATGGCATTATCTCGCCTAATTTTTTGCCTAAAAACACTGCACTTATTCATGGCAATGATATCTTAGCGGGGTTAGTATCTAGTTATCCCAGAGGAC
>JARCMB010000187.1 GCA_030248825.1 Pseudanabaenaceae cyanobacterium MP8IB2.15
ATTTGAAATATCTGTACCAGAAAAGCTGCCTTTTCTGGAAGCGATTTGCTGGCAAATCGAGAATGTCTATAGGTTCACGCCCGATCGAATGTTGAGCCGTTATGAAAGAGGTTGGTCATACCGCAACCTATTCAACCAGCTTGAAGGTGAAGAGCTGAATTTCCTCAAAGAGTTGGTGAAGTATTATAATTCTTGGCTACAAACCGATCTGTCTGAATCTATGACCTTTAAATTAGTTCATCATAAAAAGATTCTCGCTATCCTTGAAAGTTTTGATGCTGATGTCCTTAGAGAAAGTACTACCTATTTTGGGGGTAGCCCTCTGCTTGCGCTTGATTTTGGCGAATACCGCTTGAGCAAAGATATTGATTTTATCTGTCCAATTTCCGCTTCAGGTTACAAGCATCTCCGCACGATCATATTCAAGAATTTCTCGATTTCGTCCCAGATCACTTCGATCGAATTACCCAGACTGTGATCGTCATCAACTGGTGTTAAGCGCACATTGGGACGACTAGCGGCAAAGTTTTCACTCAGGCTGAATGGCACAACCTCATCACGCCGTCCATGCACGATCGAAATCGGTAAGTCTCGCTTCAAAGCTCGATCGTCATAGGTTTGAGCATCGACATAAAAATTATATTTCAGTGGTAAATTTTGTTTGATGCCGTAGTGATAGACCTCAAGCGTGCCTGTAGTTCGCCATTGCTCGATCTCATCTGCACCAAGTCTTTCTGAGATGCAACGACTAAACTCAAACGCAGGAGCCAGCAGAAATATTTTTTCGACCAGTGGATTAATTGCCGCCAGTTGGACGGCTAAAAATCCACCTAAACTCGATCCAATCACAATAAGTGGTCGATCGACATATTCAGCTTGAATAAACTGGAGCTGTGCGGTCAAAGTGATTTCGGTAAAATCACCCAAATTCAAATCGGGGACATGGAGAGTCAAGCCTCGATGTGCAAAACGGGCTTCGATCTCTTTTGCTTTCTGCGACTGGGGACTAGAAGCAAAACCATGTAGATAGAGAAAACTTGGCATCATTGGTGAAGTCCAGATCTGGGTTGCTTGAGAGGTTGTGAAATAATCAGTCTGCCACTTGCTGACTCCTTTCGTCGCAAATCATCGCAAATTGCTTGGAGATCGTAATTGAATTCCTTGGCGTGTGCTTCTCGGATTTTGTGAATTTCTTCAATGATTGCATCTTTATACATCTCAATCTCCTATTAGTCCAGGCGGGAGAGGTTCGTTACAAGCTTGATGGATTTGGGTGATTCGATCGAATAGCCAAGGATATGATTGTCGATAGGATGGGATGAGAGCTAAAGGACTGAGCAAGGCGGCGGCGGTCAGATCGGCGATAGTGAGTTGGTTCCCAATTAGGTAATCGCTATTTCTCCACTGAGCCGAAAGTCGATCTAAAGCTAATTCGAGTCGATGTTTAGCTAAATCTGCCGTGGCTTGATTGATGCCATATTGCGATCGAACCACACGGATAATTGCCATACTCGCTAAGCTTGGATCGATCGTCTTTCCTTCACTCGATCGAAACTGATAGTAAACAAATCGCGTCGCTGTCCCAATACTCTCATCCAACCAATCTTCTAAAACTTGGGCGGCTAATCGATCGACTCGATCGACAGGGAAGATCGCTGGCTCTGGCTGATATTTCTCCAGAAACTCAAAAATGCGGGTCGAATCTCCCACAACTTCAGGTTGTCCACCGCTCTGTGGCAACTGTGGCAAGAGTACAGGCAGGGTCGCCACTCCCGTTAATGGCATCACCCGAAACATATGCAAACCAGGCGTGAGATTCTCTACTTGGTAGGGAATGTGCTTGTATCCCAAAGCCAGTCGAGCTTTGCGGCAATAATGAGAAGTACTAAATTGGAGCAGAAGCATTTTCTTATAATGAGGTCTGAAGTTGAGATCGCAAGGAATTATAGGTTAGATCGTCAGGATCGCTCTCGATCGACAGACCAGGATTTTGGCTGAGATCACGCGAGTCGGATGACTGTTGCCATCCTAACCATCGACTTCCAGATGGGAGAGATGAAATTCGATCGCGGCGATGGGTCAACCACACAATTGGGGCGGCAGGTAAATCGGCATCAGAGAATAGAGTGGGCGTAATGTTCACCCCAGCCAGAGTTTCTAAAACTAGGCGATTGCCGTGGAGTAAATCGGTCGAGGCTGTCCAAAGCTTGACATTAAAGTTGAGGCGTTGGGCGTAAAAGTACAGAGTCGCGGCGGCAACCACGGCTGCCTCAAAATTCTCTGACTCCCAGCCAGGTTCGGTATCGAGCGCAATTACTAACTCTTGTCCGCCCACCGTGACTTCCAACTCTCTCACCCGCAATTCACCAAATTTGGCACTAGTCCGCCAATGGACTAAGCGCGTCGGATCGCCCCATCGGTAAGGACGCAGGGTTCGCGTTAAACCTTCAGTGGCATTGTTTTGGGAGTGCTCTTGGCTAAGTTGGCGGGTACTATCGTTTTTGCCGATTCGATCGATCAGAGGACATTGATTGAGCGTTAATACCAGAGGATAGACGATCGAAGGTTGTGGAGTGGGACGCGATCTCCTGCTGCGAAATAAGCCAACTGGACTAGCGGTAATCAGTTGCACCTGTTCAAATTGAAAAATGCCACGTTTCAGGGTGTCGGTCGAATAAACCCAACGGTGATTTGCGCCTGCGGCAATTCGCTCGATCACATGTTCTTTCTGCCGATCTAGACTTATACCTTCGGGCAAAAGATCTCGCACCTGAATCAGGGTTTTATCACTTTTTCCCGTATTGCGAAAGATTAGTTCGATTTCGACGGGATCACCTGCACTAACTGGCTCAATCTTCGATCGATTGACCTCAATTTCGCGCAAAACCCGTGATGGCATAATGCCGCCAATCAGCAATAGGGCAAAGCTGACACCACTGACTACATATAACCAGCCTGCCAAGGTATTTGTCGCCGCCGCAAAGAAAAACAGCGACAGGAACAGCAACATTCCACCTGCAAACTCTGGCGCACAGGCGCGACGTTCCAGCCATTTGAATAGATTGCGATCTCGTTTGGGTCGGCGTAGTTTTTTAGACATTTGAGGATACATATGCTTGAATTTCCGCGATCTTGAATATGGCAGCAAACTTCAACCCAGCTTCGGCATAGAGTTCGGCTCCTCCTTGGTTTCGATCGACCAGCGTAATTACCTGCTCCACCTTATAGCCCGCTAAGCGCAATTTCTCGACTGCCAGCATTGCCGACTGCCCCGTTGTCACGACATCTTCTAGCACCACGACCTCAGTTTCAGGTTCTAGGGTTGGGCCCTCAATCCAAGCAGCAGTACCGTGCCCTTTAGGCTGTTTTCGCACGATCAGGGCGGGAATTGGGCGATTTTCATAGGCAGAAACTACACTGACCGCACTGACGATTGGATCGGCTCCTAGCGTTAATCCTGCCACGGCTCCAACTTGCGGCGATAGCATGTCTAAAACCACCTGCCCCGTCCACAACGCCCCATAGGGATGCAATGTTACCAGTTTGCTATTGATGTAGTAGGAACTGGATTGACCAGAAGAAAGCACAAAGTCACCACTTTTGTAGGCTAACTGACAAAAAAGTTCTAATAATTTTTCTCTGGCTGCGACTAAGTTGCTCATAGCGGATTGTGCAAATTCTGTATAGGCTTAGATTTAGATTAAGTTAATTGTCAGCTAAAAAATCAGTTAAAAGTTGAATTAATCTGCTAAATTAGTGAGCAAGTTTAATGTGAGGAGTATTACTATGAATACCCGTTTGTTTTCGAGTTTAGTTTCAGTTCTAGTTTCTATTCCAATGTCGATCGCCGCAACTTCAAGTTTTGTTGCACCTGCATCCGCCGATCCACATCTTTCCGATCAAGATTACTACCCTACCTCAACTCATCCTGCCACCTACAATTCTGTCCAGACCAAGGTGATTGACTTAACGTCAAATCTGAATGTGGCATCACCCTACCTACAGATCGATTATGTCGATCTAAAAGTGGAGCGGGAGTTTAATTCGATCCGCGCCGTGACCAAAGAAATGTGGGCAATGCAAACCTTAGGTGATGATAATATTCGCGTCCGCGATTTAGCTAGTCCCTATACCACTGCGCTCTCCTGCTTCTCTAGCTACTATCAGGTTTTAGGAATTGCTGTCCCGACTGATGATTCCTCTTGCCCTTCGATCGAAGTTAGACAAGAAGTGGTAATGGCTCCTCCTGCTCCTGCACCAATTATTATCCAACCACCTGCTCCTCCTGTACCTGCACTCTGGTAGTTGAGGTCGTTCTAGTCAGTTTTTTAGGCAGGTTTTGGCTGAATTTTGTTAGCTAAAGCCTGCCTGATTTGTAATTAAGTCTGGTAATTAAGTTTAGATCGAGCGTAAATCACGAGTGCATCAGCGGATCATCGGTATTACTGGAGGAATCGCGACAGGCAAAACCACTGTGTCGAATTACCTGTCGAAAGTTTATGCGCTGCCAATATTAGATGCCGATTTATATGCTCGGTCAGCCATAGGGTCAGAATTGCTCAGTTTACTGGTGAAGCGTTACGGTCAGATAATCCTCGATCGAGATCGCAATTTAGATCGTTCCCAACTGGCAAACATAATTTTTCAAGATCGAACAGAGCGTGACTGGCTAGAAGGTCAGATTCATCCCTACGTCCGCGATCGACTGATCGATGAATCAGTTCGTTATGCTCCTAACACCGTGGTGATGGTGATCCCACTGCTATTCGAGGCAAATATGACCGACCTCGTGACCGAAATCTGGGTGGTTGCTTGTAGTCCTGAGATTGAATTACAAAGACTGATCGATCGAAATCAACTCTCAGTAGAAGACGCACAAATTAGGATCGCTGCCCAACTCCCCCTTGCGGAAAAGATCGATCGTGCCGATATTGTTCTCGATAATTCTGGCAACCTAGAGGATCTTTACGCTCAAATCGATCGATCGGTTCAATAGGAAGATCTACACCAAGAGATATCTCTTCTCACAAGTAGCTATTTGCGATGAGATTCAATTGTTCTGCCATTTATGGGTTGAATTGGTCGAGCATCCATCTGATAAAACTTCTGAAAAAGTTCAATTTGCGCTTCTGAGGCGGTAATGTGTTCGGCTAAAAGATTCCAACTAACGCCTTCACTACAGGGGGGTGTGGTGAGTGAACCAGTGTAGCTGAAGTATGCTTGACGCTGAGGTAAAAAATTAGCCGCATCGATCGATCGACCACCGCATTTTTATCGCCACTAGATGGAATGTGCTGCCAAATCCGATCGATAACAGGGTTTGCCGCTCCTTCTTCGATCGTGATGCCGACAACTGCTAATTGACCTGCGGCATTACGGTGAACTAGGTGTAATTCCATCGCTGCTGCTTTTCTACTAACAGTATGCTCACTTGGAGTATGGAAATGAAACTGG